>NZ_JAAGPS010000055.1:0-45324 GCF_017105025.1 Paraburkholderia sp. Ac-20336
TCGGCGGGCAGCACGCAGCCCATCACCACTTCGTCGATCTGCCCGGGTTTCAGGCCTGCGCGCTGCACAGCGGCCTCGATCGCGACCGCGCCGAGTTGCGGCGCGGCGAGTGCCGCGAAGTCGCCCTGAAAGCCCGCCATCGGCGTGCGCGCCGCGCTGACGATCACGATCGGATCGGCGTGGATGCTACTGCTGTTTGTCTCACTCATGGTTCTGCTCCTTGGTCATAGCCTGGATGGCTAGCGTCGCGCGTGGCCTGATGCGAATCCTCGTGAGATTTATCAGGCCACGCGCACGTCGGGTTCGTCAGCCTGCGTATCGGATACCTTACTGAAGCGCTCCGGATAGCGTACGCAAAAGCGCACGCTCTGGTCATACGGGAAAAAGTCGGGCAGTTCGCCCTTCAGCAGATGATCCTTGTGCCTTTGCCACAACGCCGGATCGAAGAAGTCCGCGTGATGCTGCATGAACGAGCGGCGCACGCGCGGATCGCCGAGCAGAAACGTGCCGTACGTCTCCGGGAAAATATCGTGCGGACCGATCGCGTACCACGGCTCGCCCGACATTTCGTCTTCCTCGTTGCGCGGCGGCGGCACCACGCGCACGTTGCAGTCGGTCAGGTATTCGATCTCGTCGTAGTCGTAGAACACGACGCGGCCGTGACGCGTGACGCCGAAGTTCTTGTACAGCATGTCGCCGGGGAAGATGTTCGCCTGAATCAGTTCCTTCACCGCGTCGCCGTATTCCTTGATGCCGTGTTCGACGTCGTCGTCGTTGCCGTTCTGCAGGAACAGGTTCAACGGCACCATGCGCCGCTCGATGTACATATGGCGGATCACGAGGTTCGCGCCCTCGTATTCGATCAGCGAGGGCACTTCCTTTTCGAGTTCACGCAGGAGCGTTTCGTCGAGCCGCGAAAGCGGCAGCGCGACGCTCGAATATTCGAGCGTGTCGGCCATGCGGCCGAGGCGATCGTGGCGCTTGACGAGCTGATACTTCTCCTGGATCTGCGCGCGCGTGGTGTCCTTCGGCGGCGGGAAGTTGTCCTTGATGAGCTTGAAGACGTACGGAAACGACGGCAGCGTGAACACGAGCATCACGAGTCCCTTGATGCCGGGCGCGATGATGAAGTGATCGCTCGAATGCGAGAGGTGATGCAGCAGATCGCGATAGAACAGGTTCTTGCCCTGCTTCTGCAGGCCGAGCGACGTGTAGATTTCCGCTTTCGGCTTGCCCGGCATGATCGTGCCGAGAAACTCGACGTAGGCCGACGGCACTTCCATGTCGACGAGAAAATACGAATGCGAGAAGCTGAAGATGATGAGCAACTGCTCGCGCCTGAGCAGCACCGTGTCGAGCGCGAGCACGCCCGGCTTCACATGACGCAGCGGCAGCGCGAACGGCAGCAGCGCGTCGCCGTTGATGATGCGCCCGACGATATGCGCCGACTTGTTGCGATAGAACAGCGACGAGAGCACGTGAATCTGGAAGTTCGGCGCTTCGTCGAACACGCCGAACGCGTCGTGGATCGACTGCATCACGCAGCCAACGTCGCGCTGCAGGTCCTCGAACGGCGGATCGAGCTGGAAGTTCGTGACGATCCGTTCGAGCGTGGCCGCGAGGCCATCCTTGCCGGGGTAGTACGCGCGATAGGTCGGCTTTGCAGCGGGCTCGTCGTTCTCGATGTACTCGGTCGAGATCGCCGGGCGCACGAAAATGAAATCGTTGTTGAAATACGAGCGGTGCAGAATCTTGCAGCACACCGAATTGAAGAACGTTTCCGCGCATTCGGGCTGCCGGTGCGTGGTGAGCAGGCCGATGTAATGCAGCTTGATCTGCTGCCACACTTCGCTGTCGATGTTCTCCGCGTCGTATTCGTCTTCGAGCAGTTCCACGCATTCCTGCACGCGATCGTCATAGGACGTGATGCGATCGCGCGCGAGCTTTTGCAGACCGTGCCAGTCGCCCGCTTCGAAAAGCGTTTTCGCGTGAATCGCGGCGTCGCGAAAGACCCGGTAGTGGCGGTCGAACCCTTCGAGCATCGTCTGTGCGACGTCGAAACCGATTTGCGACGACAACAGCTTGGGGAAGTGATTCATGAGACGCGGGCTCCGCGAACGCGAGTCAAGGTCGGAAAAACTCAGGTCATCTCAGGCAGGTTTCGCGCTGCGCTGGCCGTGCTCCAGCAACTCGCGCGCTTGTGTTTCATATTGCACGAGGTCTTCGAGCGTCGCGTCGAGATCTTCGCGCTGACGTTCGAGTACTTCGCGATGACGCGCCACCGTGGCGAGAAACGCTTGCAGTTGCGGCACGGTGTCGGTCGGCGATTCGTAGACGTCGAGCAGATCGCGAATTTCCGACAGCGTAAAGCCAAGCCGTTTGCCGCGCAGCGTCAGTTTGAGCCGCGTTCTGTCGCGGCCCGAATAGACGCGCCGCAAGCCGCTCGATCCTTCGCGGCTCGGCGAGAGTAAACCCTGATCTTCGTAGAAACGGATCGCGCGTGGCGTGACGTCGAATTCCCGTGCGAGTTCGGTGATCGTGTATTGCGTGTTCATCGGGACATCTCGTGGCCGGATGGCCGGGCACAAAACCGGATTGGACGATAGAATCGACGTTTACGTTATCGTCAAGCTGAACGGAACGCAACCACAACCACGCCGGGCGGCATCGCACACCTCGCCATGCCGGACGGCCGCCGGAGGAAGACAGTCCCCATGAATGCACTCGAACACCAACTCCAATACCCATTCAACGACACGCTGCCCGACGCGGGCCGCACGATGGAAGTCGCGCCGGGCGTGCTGTGGCTGCGCATGCCGCTGCCGTTCGCGCTCGACCATATCAATCTGTGGCTGCTGCGCGATGAAATCGACGGGCAACAGGGCTGGACCGTGGTCGATTGCGGCATCACGTCGGACACGATCAAGGCGAATTGGGAGCGTGTGTTCGAGTCGGTGCTCGACGGCCTGCCGGTGTTGCGCGTGATCGTCACGCATTGTCACCCGGACCATATCGGCCTCGCGCACTGGGTGTGCGGCGGCGGCGAGAAACAGCGCTGGGACGCGCGACTGTGGATGACGCTCGGCGAATACATGCAGGCGCGCGTGATGGCAACCGGCGACGGTTCGAACGCGGGCGGCGAGGCGGCGGCGCGGCACTTCGCGCAGCATGGCCTGAACGATGACGAATCGCTCGACAAACTGCGCAATCGCAAGAGTTATTACTCGAGCCTCGTGCCGGCGATTCCGGGGCAATACCGGCGTCTGCGCGAAGCCGAGGACGTGAGGATCGGCGGTAGAACGTGGCGTGTCGTGACGGGCTTTGGTCATTCGCCCGAGCATTGCGCGCTGCATTGCGAAGAGACCGGCACGCTGATTTCCGGCGACATGGTGCTGCCGCGCATTTCGACGAACGTGTCGGTGTTCGATATCGAGCCAGAGGGTTCGCCGCTGGAGCTGTATCTGGAATCGCTCGGCCGCTACGAGACGATGCCGGAAGCGACGCTCGTGCTGCCTTCGCATGGCAAGCCGTTTCGCGGCGTGCGCACGCGCATTCGCCAGTTGCGCGAGCATCACGACGCGCGGCTCGCCGAGGTGCGCGAAGCGTGCGCGGAGAAACCGCGCAGCGCCGCCGACATCGTGCCGCTGATGTTCAAGCGCCAACTCGATATTCATCAGATGACGTTCGCGATGGGTGAGGCGCTCGCGCATTTGCATCTGCTGTGGCGTGCGGGGGAGTTGAAGCGCACGCAGGATGCGGATGGGGTGATTCGTTTTACGGCGGCGTGATCTGGGCTTGGATCGCGTTTTGGATTGATGGGGCGAGGGGAGTGCCCGCGTGTGTGGCGGGCTTTTTGGATAATTCAGCGCGGTTTTGCAGTGTTCGTTTGATTTGCCTGCATGGAGCGCGGGCCGGCGCCGTATAGGCGTAGAAAGCATTCCACATCAGCTTCGAGAGCGCCGATAGGCTTTCCTTCATCGCCGGGGCGTAATTGGCCTGAGCCTCGATAATCGTGCCGTCGATGCGCGATTTGCATCCGACTGGTATTCCGTCTCGTCGATCGTCACGATTGTGCCTTTGAGCGGCAGCGCGTCGCTTATTCCTTGAAGCAAAAACCAAAAAAACCAAAGTAAACGCTGCTTCGTTGAGATTGCAACGCTTCCATCACTCTTGGCAACGTCTCATGCCATTTCCTTGGAAATTTTTCCACGGGTGATCGTTTTTTCGGAGTTCTCCGATATCAATACTGTTCGCAATGCTCTGGAATGACTGGGGAGACATGGCTAGCCGAGTGTGCACGCAGTCTCTGCACAGCATGAACCGTCCTCATCGCTTTGGAGTTTCCGAATGGCGCACGATATTTTTATCAAGATCAACGGCATTGACGGCGAATCACAGGATCTAACACATCGCGACGAAATCGAAGTGCTTGGCTGGAACTGGAGCGCGAGTCAGCAGTCCAGAACGCGCTCCTGTTCTGGCAGCGTGGCAAAGGTCAGTGCTTCCGCGTTGAGCTTCACTCACATGATCGACACGGCAAGCCCGAATCTTGCGAGCTACTGTTTTCAGGGGAGGCATGTTCCCAACGTCGTGCTTACCATGCGTAAAGCAGGTGACATTCCTCTTGAATATTTGAAAATCACGATGTTTGACGTGATCGTGACGCACGTCGAGCTAGCAGCAGGAGCCGGATTGGCATTGGAACATGTGGCACTGTCTTTTGTGCAAATGAAGAAGGAATACGCAGTGCAGAGCCCGATCGGTGTGAGTCAAGGCGCTGTGACCGCGCTGATTGATGTGAAACGGAACAGCGTTAGTTGATGCCGGGTTAAGGACTAGAAGCGACAATGAACGATTACGAACGCCTTATAAATGATGCTCTAACGGAAAAACCTCTCGCTTATAGCTATGGTGGAAAATCCGTAGAGGCTCAAACGCTTTTCCTCTGCATAACGGTCGAGGAAACCTGCAAATATTTTGAATTAAAGGACTATAGCGGTGTGACGGCCGTAACGATGATTCTGCTTGGCCGTCCGTGGATTCCAACCCGCTCGAAACCCGGGGGAGCAACGGCCGGAACATCAATTGCATCGCTTGTTCTCCGGGTCCTTGTTGATGTCAATTTTGAAAAGGCTATCCTGCCTACGCTTACATCGAGATCGGTTCGGCGATTCCAATTCTCGATGACAAGAAATTTGGGAGCGTTCATTGGGCGCTGGATTCCATGGCTCGGTGCAACACTCGCAGTCTACGATGTGGTGAAAATAGTCATTCTTTCCGTGATGCGCTACAACCAGATTGTCAACGAAGAGGATCGGATAAATGACGCGACAGCGGGAAGCTTCGGTTGAGCTGGAGCAATTCTTTCACAAAGAAGTTGGCATCCCCGATGGTAAAAAAATCTTCTCTTCAAGCGTCATAGAAGATGATTTCGGCATAACGGGTGACGATGCCAATCAATTAATGGAAGATTTTTTTGAGCAATTCCACGTCGCGCGCGGCGACTATGATTTTCACCGGTACTTTGAAATTGAGGCATCGGGGTTCCCGATTCCTTTTCTTGACAGGTGGATCCGCAAGAAAATCCTGGGCGATCGCCTGTATGAGAAGCAAACTCTGACCATTGCGATGCTTCAGCATGCAATAGAGCTTGGTGTGTGGGATAGCCAACGCTTACGCGAGCGGGAAAGTCAGCGTAAAAGCAGTGATTGAAATCCCCGCCGCTTTTGCCGCCAACCCCGATTCTTGACCAACGTTCGGCGGCGCGCCAAACCGCCATCCTTTCCACCCGAACCCGCCATTCCCCTCACATCCCGCCAGTCGACAGATAGGTGTTTACGCCAGGCAGGCGCGGGCGCCGTGACCTCTTCTCCCTCCGCTTCAACCTCGCATCAGCCCTTGCTGGCGGTCCCGCAGCCCTGAATCCCCGCATTTTTCAGGTATCTGTTGCCGAGGAACCGCACGGCACTTCGCATGCCCCACACCGCAAAAAATCAATTTCGAGCACTTGCTTTTATCGCCATAGTTGTTAGCATGCTACCTTAATAAAGGTAGTGCACTAACTCACGTGGAGCAACTTATGGCTGGCAATACCATGAAGGAAGATCGACTGCTTACCGCTTTCGCTAAATTTGCGACCCAGGTGTCGGGCGACCTCGATGCGGAGTCGACCCAGGCGGCGAAGTCGGCGCTCGTCGACGCGCTGGCAGTCTCGCTCGGCGCCTTGCCTCATCCCCCGGCGCAGCGCGCCCGCAAGTACGCCGCGCTGTTCGATGTTCCGCAAGGCGTCACCATCTGGGGCAGCGGTCAGCGCACCAACGTCGAAGCCGCGACGCTGGTCAACGGCGTTCCGCTGCGCGGATACGACTACAACGACTTCTATTTCGGCAAGGCTGCCGGGCATCCGAGCGACATCATTCCCGGTCTGCTGGCGCTCGCCGAATCGCGCGGCCATACCGGCAAGCAGGTTCTGACGGCGCTGGCGGTCGGGTACGACGTCTGTATCAGCCTGTTCGATACGTTCGACATCGATTCGAACGGCTGGGACTATCCGATGCTGGTGACGATTGCCGCGGTCTGCGCGTTCTCCCGCCTCGTCGGTCTTTCGGAAGCGGCTGCGCGCGAGGCCATCGCGATTGCGGTCGTATCGAACTACGTGAGCGACGAATCGGAATCGCACGAACTGAATGCTCGCGGCGATCTGACCATGTGGAAGCGTTTCAACGGCAGCGACGCGATCCGCCATGCGGTCTATTCGGTTCTGCTCGCGGAAGTCGGTGTCGAGGGCGTGGTGCGCCCGTTCGAGGGCCGCAGCGGTTTGCTGGCGAAGATCAGGACGCCGGACGATGTGATTCAACGCCTGTTCGATCGGCTCGATCCGTCGAAGCCGCTCAAGCGTGTCACCGAAGTGCGCTACAAGCGCTGGCCGGTGGGTTCGCGCGGCCAGAGCGCCATTCAGTCGGCCATCAGCCTCGCGGGCAAGATCGAGGACATGGCTTCGGCGCAAAGCGTGACCGTGTACACCGACGAAATGGTCTATGACCATCTGGTCCGCCGCCGTTCGGACCCGTGGCATCCGTTCTCGCGCGAGACGGCCGACCATTCGCTGCCGTATATCGTGACTGCCGCGCTGCTCGAAGGCCAGATCAAGCTGGAAAGCTTCGACGTCGAACGCGTTATCGATCCGGCGCGGCAGACGTTCCTCAACGAGAAGGTCAAAGTCGAGGTCGATCCCGCGCTTTGCTTGGGCTCGGCAGGCGGCTTCATCACGCGCGTCGAAGTGACGGATGCGAGCGGCAAGGTGCATAAGGGCGACGCCCGGCCGCATCCGGGCCACCCGCTGCAGCCGCTGACCCGCGAAGACATGGAAGCGAAGTTCTACGAGAACGTGGACCCGATCTTCGGTCACGCACATTCGCAGAACGTGCTGCATGCAATCTGGAGCTTCGATACCCATCCGAACGTCAAGGACCTGGTCGGCCTGCTGGTTCATCCGAATCCGGAAAGCCTGAAGACGGCGGAAGTGGCATAAGAGGACTAAACCATGCGGCGGGACGTGCGTGTAACTGTAATTGGAGCTGGACAGGCTGCTGCCCGATGTATCTCGACGATGCGCCATGCGGGGTTCGACGGTGGCATTACGTTAATCGGCGAGGAGACCCATTTACCTTACGAACGCCCGCTGCTGTCGAAAGAAGCGCTCTTTGGCGAGACCGGCTTCAAAGCGCCTTACGTACTGGACGACAGTTTCTACGGCGACCATGAAGTGGATCTCGAGCTTGGCAAGCGTGTCGAGGCGATCGATCCCGGGTCCGGTGCTGTCGACCTCGGGAACGGGTTGCGGATCAAGTCCGATCGCATTCTGATCGCGACAGGCTCGCGTGCCCGGACTGTTTCCATTCCGGGTGTGGCGCCCGAGCGGATTCTGTCGCTTAGGAATATTGAAGACGCGAAGCGCTTGAAGCCGTTGCTCGATGGCCGCAACAGGGTTGTGCTGATCGGTGGTGGATTCATCGGGCTGGAGATTGCCGCGGGTGCGATTCGCCGGGGTTGCGCGGTGACGGTCATCGAAGCGCGGCCACGGCTCATCGAGCGAGCCGTCAGTCCGCACGTATCGACGCACTTGCAACGCCTGCACGCGGATAACGGCGTGAAGTTCAGGTTCGGCGTAACGATCGTTTCGGGACGACAGGGCGCGACCGAAACCGAGTTGATGCTGAGCGACGGCACTTCGGTCGTGGCGGATGTCATCGTCGCCGGTGTCGGGGCGTTGCCTAATTCAGAGCTGGCGGACGCGGCCGGGATCAGGTGTACGAACGGAATCAGCGTGGATAAAAACTGCCGGACCTCATCCGGGATCGTATGGGCAGCGGGGGATGTCGCCACGCGCGTTCATCCCTGGTTCGGAAAGGACATGCGCCTGGAATCCTGGGAGAGTGCGGAGAACCAGGCCCGGATTGCAGGACTCTCGATTGTGGCCAGCTTTGTCGGCACGGATGCCGCCGAAGGCGAAGAAGAACCGCCACCGTGGTTCTGGAGTGACCAGTACGGACTCAATCTGCAGATCCTCGGTTGCGTTTGCGATTCGGAAAGCTCGGTCAGGCGGATGAGCGACGACGGTGAGAAAGGCACGATTTTTCATTTTCGCGGACGTGACCTGATTGGCGCGGAGCTTATTTCGACAGGCAGGGAGCGTCCATTGGTCAAGAAGCTTCTGCAAACCGGATGGCCGTTACCCGCGGAGAAGCTCGGCGATACCGGCCTGTCCCTGAAAGAACTACTGGCCGCTTCGACGGCGGTCGTTGCGGCCTGATGAGAGGAAAACCCGATGAGCTGGCAAGAAGTCGCAAAGAAATCGGATGTAGAGGAGGGCGAGGCACTCCAGGTGTGTGTCTCCGGGGAGCCCATTGCCATCTACAACGTGGGCGGCACGTTCTTCGCAACGCATGACGTCTGTACGCATGCTCATGCGCATCTGTCAGACGGGTATATCGATGGCGATTGCGTCGAATGTCCTCTGCATGGCGGCGTTTTCCGGATCTCCACGGGTGAGGCGGTTTCGGGCCCGGTACAGAAGCCATTGCGAGTTTTCCCGATCAAGGTCGAAGGCGAATCCATTCTGATTGACGGGTAATCGCGAATGGTTTCGGCTACGGCTCACCGTATGGATCAAGAAAGGAATGTTATGGAATTCGAACGAACCTCCGTTGCAATCATCGGCGCCCATGCGGGCACCGGGCCGGCCGTCGTCCGCGCGTTTGTCGAACAGGGTGCGCGGGTCGCGGTAGGAACGCCGAGTCGGGGCGGAGAGAAAACGCCCTTGTCCGGCACCGTGCAATTCGATGTTGACACGAGCGATGTGGCATCGATCCGTCAGTTCTTCGATCGATGCGAGAAAGAGCACGGTCCGGTCGAGATTCTGGTCAACGTCGCTCCGCCGATTGCCTCGGGCAATGCGCTGGATTTCACTCCGGATGAATATCGGGCGGTCGTCGAGCAGGAGCTGATCGGGCCGATTCTGTGCATGCAGGAAGGCGCGAGGCGCATGGTGCCACGCGGATTCGGCCGGATCATGTCCTTCATCTCGATGTCCGGAAAGACCGGTGTGCATAAGCACGTTGCGCCGTTCGCGGCGGCCAAAGGCGGCCTCGTCACCTTCTCGCGCACGCTGGCTGCCGAGCTTGCCCCGACCGGGGTAACGGTCAACACGCTGGCGACCGCGCTGTTCGACGTGCAGGTCGCCTCCATGCCGGATGGCGCCGAAGTGGTCAAGGGCATTCCGGTCGGCCGCCCGGGGCGCTCCGAAGAGGCCGCGCACGCTGTTCTGTTTCTCGCTTCCAAAGACGCGGGTTATGTCACCGGAGAGACGCTCAATCTCTCGGGCGGCCGCTTCATGGACTAAACACTTGCGTCCAACGCAAACGAAGGAGTGATCGATCGTGTCTGAAACTCAGTGCGTCAGTGAAAAGATCTGGTTTGCCCAAAGCGAATCTGCTGCCGATACCCACGGCCTCGTCAAGCGGGCACCCAGGACGTTCCGCATTCATACGCGTGCTTATACCGATCCGTCGGTCTTTGCCGCCGAGATGGAGAAAATCTTCAAGAAGACCTGGGTCTTCGTGGCACACGAGTGCCAGATTCCGAATGCCGGCGACTATCAAACCAGTTATATCGGCATGCAGCCGGTGATCGTCAGCCGCGACGCCGAGAACAAGGTGCATGTTCTCGTCAATCGATGCGTACATCGCGGCGCGGTGATCTGCCGTGATAGCCACGGTCACGGAACGGAATTCAACTGTCCGTACCACGGTTGGGTCTACGGTTTGGACGGCAAGCTGCTTGCCATGTCCGAACGGCGCGAGGCGGGCGGGTACTCGGATGACTTCGCTGCTCCCGAGGGGCTGATGCGTCTGCGTGTCGAGACCTATCGCGGTTTCATTTTCGCGAGCTTCAATCCGGACGTTCAACCGCTCGAAGAATACCTCGGCCGCGCCAAGGGCGTCATCGACCGCAAGCTCGACATGTCGCCGGTTGGCGAGATCGACTTCGTTTCGCGTCCGTATGTGAGCCGCTATCAGGGCAACTGGAAGTTCCAGGCCGAGAACATTGTCGACGAATACCACTTCATGCATACGCATAAGGCGTTCGTTCAGCTTCAGGCGAAGTACGGTCAGACGACCGGGGACTTCGATGTGCATAAAGGCGGCTCGGCCAAGAAAATGCGCGAGGTGCGGTTCTCCGGCGTGACGTGGGATTGCGAGAACGGTCATGGACTGGTCGAGACGCCGTCCGGAGAGATCGACTCGTATCTGAACGGCGAGTATGGCGACTATTTCCAGGGCATCGTCGACCGGCATGGCGCGCAAACGCTCGCTTCGATGACCGGCAAGTTGTCGGCATCGATTTTCCCGAATCTCGGACTGATCCACAATCAGGTGCGAGTCTGGAGACCGATTGCGCCGGACCTCACCGAAGTGACCATCTATCCCTACGAACTCAAGGGCGCGCCGGCCGGCTACAACGAAGGCATGCTGCGTAGCCAGGAGCGCTTCTACGGCCCGGCGGGTCACGGGCAGGCCGACGACGTGGAAATTTTCGCGCGCAACCAGCAAGGTCTCGCGGGCAGCGCTGTCGAATGGCTCATTCTCGAGCGCGGCGTCGAGACCGACAAGCCGACTGGCGACGGCGACTTCAAGGGCCTGACAACGAGCGAGGCTCCGCAACGCGCTTTGTGGCGCGAGTGGGACAAGTTGATGACCGGCAAGTAGCCGCCCGGCTCAACATCGAATTGAAATGCCAACCTGGAGACTTGTGTCGTGTTCTTTTCCGAAACCATTAGCCTGCAAGAAGAGGCGAGCGTGCGCGGCAGGGTCGAGCAGTTCCTGTATCGGGAAGCTCGCCTGCTGGACGATCTGAAGCTGGATGAATGGCTGACGCTGTTCACCGAAGACGGGCTGTACTGGATTCCCATTGTCGAGAATGCCCCGATCCAGTCGCAGAGTGCGATCATTTACGACCCGACGTTGCGTCGCGAGGAGCGGGTCTATCACATCCTGCATACGGACTTTCCCGCGCAATCGCCGCGTTCCCGCACGGTCCACTTCATCAGCAACGTCATGGTGGAGAACCGCGAAGAACTGTACAAGGTGTCGTCGAGCCAGATCGTCTACGAGATGCGCAGAGGCGACTTCGGGCAGAAAGGCATTGGCGATATCGTGCCTGTCGTCTCGCAGGTGGATTATGTTCTGCGCGAAGTGAACGGCGAACTTCGGATTGCTGAAAAGAAGGTCCTTCTCATCAATCGCGATACGTGGCAGGGCAATCTGACGTTTATTCTCTGAGCGTGCGTGCCGTCGAGGCTGAAGCGACGGTATCCCGTCTTGCGTTTCCGAACAGGGGCAGCTGCGGGGCTGTCCTTCTTCGTTGGTTTATGTCGCCAGTGAAGTCTCGTTCGCGGCAGCGCGAACGGCATGGAAGGAGTGTGAGCCCGCGATCGGTACGCCTGGAATCATGTGCGAAAATACGCGACATTGTCTGATCGATAGGCCCGGCGGGTGATGTCCCCCAGCGCCGGTTCAGCGAATTCCGACGTTTCACGACCTGAGCCACATGTACAAAGACCCTAAATCACGTCTTATCAAAATGTATGACCGTCCTGGTTTTCTCCTGCGACGTGCCTACCAGATATCGTCGGGCGTTTTTGAGCAGGAGTGTCGGGAGTTGTCGTTAACTCCCGCTCAGTTTGCGGTTTTGTCGGTACTCGCGGCCACGCCGGGCATCGATCAAGCCCGCTTGTCCAGGTGTCTTGGATTCGACAAGGTCACGGTGATGTACGTGCTGCGCGGTCTCGTCGAAAGAGGATTGATGACCCGGGATACCGGCACCGGCCGGGGGCGTCGAATCGCGCTGGCGCTGACCAAAAAGGGCGTTGCCTTACTCGAAGAAGCCCAGGCTCCCACCGAGCATGCTTCGGCGTCGCTCATGGATTGTTTTACGGAAACTCAGCAGAAGCAGTTCATCAAGCTGCTCAAGATATTGACGACCTCGTTAGAGGATCGGGCGCGTGCACCGTTGATCATGCCGGAGTTTCCAGCGGACGAGAGCGTCGTACAGGAATAAAGCTCTCGCCGGCCGCACGTTATCGTTTGATTTAGCGCTCGATTTCCGGACTGACCAGAGCCGGCGCAATGCCGGCAAAACCCGCATACTGCCGCAGAAGCGATTCATCCAGATCGAGTCCCAACCCCGGGGCATCCGGCAGTGTGATGAAGCCGTCTTCGGGAATCAACTGAGCCGGGCAAATCTTCGTTGCAAAATCGGCGAACGGCAGATAGTACTCGGTCAACGTAAAGTTCGGCATGACTGCCGCGGCATGCACGGTCGCATTGAGCGCGATCGTGGTCGAATTGAAGTTGTGAGGCGAGATGGCGACATAGTGGGGTTCCGCCATCGCTGCGATTTCCTTCAGTTCGAGAATGCCGCCGACGTTGCAGATGTCCGGATTCAGAATATCCGCGGCCCGACGCTCGAGCACCGGCTGGAATGCGGCTTTGCCGTAGAGCGTTTCGCCCGTCACGACCGGAATGCCGACCTTGCTGCGAACTTCCGCGAGTGCGTCGACGTTCTCGGCCCAACACGGTTCTTCGTACCAGTACAGATCGAACGGTTCCAACTGACGCCCGAGACGGCTTGCCGATCCCGCGTTGAGGCGTCTGAGCATGTCGAGCAGGATATCGACCTTGGGGCCGACCGCGTCTCGAACCGCGCGAATCACGGAAACGACGTGATGTTCATGCTCCCGCGGTACGTACGTTCTCCAGGTGCCCGGTAGCGGCGACAGCTTGATGGCAGTGAAGCCCTTCTCGACGACTGCCGCGGCCGCCTCGCCATACTCGTCGGGTGTCTTGCAGTGATCGCTCCAGCCGTTCGCGTAGACGCGAATCTTCTCGCGGCATTTGCCGCCGAGCAGGTTATAAACCGGCTGCCCGCAGGCTTTGCCGACGATATCCCACATCGCCTGCTCGATGGCGCTCTGCGCGCAATAGAGTTCGAACGAGCTACGCCGTTGAGCGAAATCGTCCTGGACGATTTGAGTGAAGTGCTTGATGTTGAATGGACTGCGGCCGAGGCATGCCGTGCCGAGTTCATCGATCTGGGCGACGATTGCCCGATCGCGTCCGCGTAACGTATACGCCTCGCCCCAGCCGTGGATGCCGGCATCGGTCGATACCTTGACGAAAATCCAGGTCCGGCTGCGGAAGCCGGGATCAACGGTATAGCATTGAATCGAAGAGATCTTCATGTTCCGGAGTAGGAGGAGTCAGTCGGAAAGGGATGCCTCGAATCGACTCAAATGGGCAGGCCTTTTGCTCTCAGAACCGCGTCGAAGCGTTCCGGGTCGGACGTTCCCGTGCGATTCGATTCCCGTATGGCGTCCTCGCGTTTCAGATGCTCGAGCGTCTTGCGCAGAATGCGCTCGGCGTCGTTGGCCGGTACTGCAACCACGCCATCCGCATCGCCCACGACGATATCGCCGGGAAGAACGGCCAGGCCGCCGCAGACGACGGGAATATTGATTTCTCCGGGACCGTCTTTGCTCGGTCCGCGACTCGTGTGGCCGCGCGCATAGCAAGGCATGCCTTCTTCGGCCCACTCGACGAGATCGCGAACGGCACCGTCGATGACGAGACCCGCGAGACCCTTCGCGATGCAGGTGGTGCGCATCAGGCCGCCGACGAGCGCCTGAGTGATGTCGGCGCCGCCGTCGATGACCAGCACGTCGCCGCGTTCCACGAGCATCAACGCCTTATGGATCATGAGATTGTCGCCGGGCCTCACACGGACGGTGACCGCCGGACCGCACATGCTCACGTCGAGGCCGCTATGGTATTGCCGCAGTCCGTACGTCCCCACGTTTCTGCTCATGGCGTCGCCAATGGCCGCGGTGGGAAGTGCCTTGAATGCTTCGATGATGTCCTTGCCGACCGACGGCACACGGGGATTGATACGGTAGCCGGCGGGCCAGTCAAGATTCGCGCTTTGAGTCATTTCGATATCTCCAGTTTTTTGCAGTCGTCATTCACGCTTCAGATGGCTTTCGCTGTTCTGAGCCGTTCGATGCGATCATCATCCAAACCGAGTTCGTGCAGGATGTCAACGGTGTCGGCGCCCAGGGTTCGCGGCGGAAAATCGACCGAGGGATCGTTCCCGTCGATCTTCACGCCGGTCCGCACCAGATGCAGGTCACGATCGACGCCGGGCACGTTCCTGAATTCGCCGACCATGCCGCGTTCCGCAATCTGCGGTTGGGCAAGCGCCTGCGACACCAGGTAGACGGGCCCGGACGGAACGTCGACGTCGTTGAGCAGATCGCACCACTCATCCGCTCCGCGGGCGGCGAGGGCCTGTTCCAGTTCATCACGAAGTTCGTAGCGGTTCTTCAGGCGAGCATGACGTTCATGGAAACGCTCGTCCGTATAGAGGTCCGGACGTCCTACGGTCCTGCAAAGCGCTTCGAACTGTTCCTGCTTGTTGGCGGAGATATTCAGCAGGCCGCTACCGGTCTTGAAGGCACCCGACGGGCTGGCCGTAATGTTCTCGTTGCCCATCGGCGCGGGTTCTTTTTTTGCAATGAGCATGTTCGACATGGCCCAACCCATCGAGACCATGGTCGACGCCAGCATGGAGACATCCAGGTACGTACCGCCCGTTCGATCGGGTTGTGCCAGCGCGGCCGCCACCGCAAATGCCGCGGTCAGACCGCCGACCGTGTCGGCAACGGGATAGCCGACCCGGTAAGGTGCCGTGTCGGGCGCCCCGGTGATGCTCATCACGCCCGACATACCCTGGATGATCTGGTCGTAAGCCGGACGCGCCGCGAGAGGACCGTCCTGCCCAAACCCGGTGATCGCGCAGTAAACCAGACGCGGATTGACTTCGAGAAGATCCTTATAGCCGATGCCCAACCGGTCCATTACGCCCGGACGAAAGTTCTCGACCACGACATGGGCGCTTTTGACGAGCGTGCGGAAGATCTCCTTTCCCTCAGGGTGCTTGAAGTCGATCGTGACCGAGCGCTTGCCGGCATTCTGGGCGAGATAGGAGATGCCCATGCCTCGCTTGACGAGTTCGGGATCGGCGCCGAGTTGACGTGCAAGATCGCCGCCTTTCGGATTTTCTACCTTGATGACTTCCGCGCCGAAGTGCGCCAACTGATGGCAGCAGAAGGGGCCTGACAGCACGTTGGTCAGATCGAGTACGCGAAAGCCTTTAAGAGGAAATGACATGATGAATATTCTCTGCAGATTATCAGGAGTCCAATGCTGCGCGAATTCAGCGGCGACTTCTCGACCGGGCGCGTCCGGGCTCGATTGGCGTTTTACGGCGTGGCGATGCGGCGCTTGATGCGTGCCGCGACGTCTTGTCCGTAATTCAGCGCGGCGCGCCAATCCGTCGTGAACTCAGGGAGTTGGGCAAGTGCGCGCTTGGTCTCGGTCAGGACCTGGTGATCGAATTGACCGATCTTCCCGGCCAACTCCCGCACGCGCGAATCGAGGTTCCCGGCGGGAATCACCTCATTGAGCAGCCCCCATGAAAGGGCCATCTCGGCGTCGACGGGTTCCGTGTTGAAGAGCATCCATCCGAGACGTTTCCGGTTGAGTCCGGACAAATGACTGGTGGCTGCCGACATGCTCGCAAACGCCGCGGATTTCAGTTCGGGCAGCCCGAATCGGGCATGTTCGCTGCCGACGGCCAGATCGCAAGCGTTCACGAGATTGACGCCGTAACCGAGCGCAAGCCCGTTGACTGCCGCGATCACCACGCCGGGAAATTCGCGGATCGCCATGGCCAGATCGATGCCTTCCTGACCGGCGGTGTCCTGTCGGCCTTCGGCGAGAAATTGTGCGCGCTCCTTGATGTCCGCGCCGCAGCAGAACCACTGATCCGAGCCGGTGATGACGACCGCGTTGACGTGTCCCGCAAGCGTTTCCAGCGCGGCTAACAGGTCAAGACGCGCGGACTGGTTCATCGCATTGCGCTTCTCCGCGCGGTCGATACGCAGATGAGCCCAGGTTTCGTGTTTCGACACGACGATATAGGACATGCTTACCGCTCCTGTGAACCGCTTGAAAAGCCATACAGCGCGATCGGGTTGTCGACCAGAACTTTTCGGATCAATGCACTGTTCGGCGCCCATTCGCCGAGAAGATCGAGCAGGCGGGCATCGTTCGGCATTGGTTTTTCGCCGACCATGGCAGCGGGATGGGGCCAATCCGTTCCCCAAACGACGCGCTCGGGAGCGGACGTCAGCCATTCGGTCACCATGCGGCCGGTATCCGCATAAGAGGGCGCACCATCGAGGCTATCGTGATAGGCGCCGGAGAGCTTCATCCACGTCTTGCCTTTGTCGACGAGCCGGCGCAATACCGCGAATACTTCGTGGGATAGGCCGGCCGGTTGAGGGACACGGCCGAGATGGTCGATCACGACAGGCACCGGGAGAGCAGCGAGATATTTTTCGAGCTGAATGTACGCGGCGCCGAGCGTGTGTACCTGAACGTGCCAACCTAGGGGTTCGATACGGCGAGCAAGCGCTTCGAGCTGATCGATGTTGGCGCCAGCGGGCCGCGAAAGATTGAATCGAATGCCGCGAACGCCGGCGTCGTGCATGGCACGAATGTCCGCGTCGGGCGTTCGGGAATCGATAACCGCCACACCGCGAGCGTTGTCGCCGAACTGTTTCAGTGCGTCGACCAGACAGCGGTTGTCCGTGCCATAGCTGGACGGCTGCACGATGACGCTGCGGAAAATTCCGAGTCGCTTCTGCAGGATTCGATATTGAGCGACTGTTGCATCCGCGGGGCGCAAGCTCGTTTCCGGGTCGTAAGGGAAGCGATTGTCGTAGATATGATGATGACAATCGACGCTCAAGGGCGGCACTGACAGCGTGGCCGGCTCATCTCCCGCGGTCCATGTCGGAAGATGGGTCATCACGATTCCTTCTTCTGAATGGCGGCGCCCGGGTTGATGCCGATCCGTTCGAGACGGTAGGCACTTTCCAGATTGACCGAGCCGGGCGGAATCTCTCTTGCGGCCAGCGCGGAGATCTGTCGAACCGTATCCATCGTTTGGTGTTCGCGCGCTTCGGCGGTCATGCCGCCAACGTGCGGCATTGCGATCACGTCCGGACGCCCGATAAAACGCGACGATGGCTTCTGGTCGGCAGCGCGACCGACGTCGAGACCTGCGCCACGCAAATGACCCCGATCCAACGCCGCTTCGAGCGCATCTTCGTCGACGAGCTGGCCGCGAGAGAGATTGAGGAAGCTCGCCCCTTGCTTCATGCGATCAAAGGCCGATGCGTTAAACAGATTCTCGGTTTGTGGCGTTGCGGCGGCTAGACATACGACGAAGTCGGAAGTGGACAGCACTTCGTCGAAACTTGCGGCCATATTGCCGAGCTTCGTCGGGTCCGCGAATGGATCGGATACTTTTACGGTCATGCCGAGTTGGCTTGCGAGCGCGGCGAGGCGAGCACCGATGACGCCGAACCCCACGATTCCGATGGTCGATGTACTGACTTGCAGACCTTTGGCAAGCGCGGGTTCTTCTCCGAGCGCATAGGCATGTCGCGCACGGGATACGCCACGCGCAAGATCGAAGATCATCGCGAGTGCCAACTCGGATACCGCCGTACCAAACCCGGCGCTGGCTCGGGTCACGAGAATGCCGCGCTCGCTTGCGGCGGGAATATCGACCGTGCTGATATCGACCGCGGCCCGGCAGAAAGCGATCAGGTCCGGCGATGCTTTGAACGTCTCCGACAAACCATGTGACGAGCGGTGAGCGAGGATGATCTGGCAGCCTTGCGCCGCTTCGGCGAGTTCTATCCCTTGAAGCACGCGGCCCGTGTCGTTCATGACGACGTCGACAACGCTTCTGAGTTTTTCAAGTCCGGCCGCGCTGTAGTAGCTCGCAAGCTCATAGTCCGTGTATGTAAGGAAAGCCTTAAGTCTGCCCGTCATGACTGATCATCCTCCAAAGTAAATGCGCTGTTCCGGTATGGCGTAGCCGCGGATCGCAACTGCTCCGGAATCCGGACTACATCGTCATTACGCAATCGATAGGTGCATACGTTCTGATTAGGTAGTATGCTAACACTGAGAGAGAAATGTGGGTACATTTAGATCGTCTTTCTTTAACCAACCAGAGGTCTTCGCTATGGCACATCGATTGCTGATTCCCCAAGGTGCATTGCTTCCGGCGCTTCAGGCGCGTCTGGAGAAAAAGTACGACGCTCGCATTCTCCCCGCGGCGGCGCAGGATCAGGAGAGTTTCCTCAAGGCTGAAGGCGAAGGTATCGAGGCTCTCGCAACCAATCCGAAATTCGGGGCGCGCGCCCCGCTTCTGGATGCACTCCCGAATCTCAAGGTCGTGTCGAGTCTCGGAGTGGGTCTGGATGGACTGGACCTGGAATTGCTGCGCAAGCGCGATATCGCCGTCGGTTATACGCCGGAAGTACTCAACGATTGCGTGGCAGATATTGCATTCGCACTGCTGTTGGACGTCGCTCGCGGCATCACGAAAGCCGATGCGTTTGTGCGTCGTGGTGACTGGTATAAGGGCGGTTTCCCCATGACCACGCGTGTTTCGGGAAAACGCCTCGGTATCATTGGCATGGGGCGCATTGGTTCGGTGATCGCGCGCCGGGCGCTCGGCTTCGACATGGAGGTTCGCTATCACAATCGCCGCCCGGTCGAAGGAAGCCAATTTCAATACGCTTCGACACCCGTCGAACTGGCTGAGTGGGCGGACTTTCTCGTGCTGGCAAGTGCTGGCGGCGCCGCGACGAATAAGCTCGTATCGACTGACGTGCTGAATGCGCTCGGGCCGAAGGGTTATTTGATCAACGTTTCGCGTGGCTCGGTGGTCGACGAAAAGGTACTCATCGAATACCTTCGCGACGCGCGCATTGCAGGCGCGGGTCTCGACGTGTTCGAGCAGGAGCCGGGCGTGTCCGCCGAACTGGCAAGCCTCGAGAATGTCGTGCTGACTCCCCATGTGGCGAGCAATACGGTCGAGACTCGCGCCGCGATGATGCAACGCGCAGAAGACAATCTCGATGCGTTCTTCGCGGGTAAAGGCGTGGTCAGTTCCGCGCTGTAAGTTGCGGTTTAGGTCTGGAAAATATGACGCAGGAACAATGGCCCAGGATTGGGCCATTTTTCTTTCTCCAGAAAAAAGCGGGTTCGAATTTTCGGATTCGAACCCGCCAACGGCACGACTGCCGAACGCTGCTTCAGAAGCGCGTGATCATACCTAGTACAAAGGACGTGACGCTACCGCCGGGTTTGGTGGGCAGTCCCGCTCCTTGTGCGCCCGCCATCGAGAATGTCGCGCTGCTGCCATTGCGGACATGTCCTGCGCCGACATAGACGCCGGTTCTTTTCGACAGGGAGTAGTCGTAGCGAATCGCGTAGGTGGTGGAGTCCCCGGAACTATCGCCGAGTCGCTTGTATTGACCGAAGTCGAGCAGGAACACGCCAGGACCAATATGGCGGATCAGCACGGACAAATCATAGAAGTTGTTATTCGGGTTCTGGAATGTCGCCGTACTGGCACCGGCCACGTTCTGACCACCGCGATGAGTCTGGAAGATGATGGAGGGTTGAATCCAGTCAAAGTCGTACATCATCGCTGCCATCACATAATTGCCCTGGATGGTCGTCGTACCCGCGGTCACGGGAGTCGTCGTGGCTGCACTTTGTTGAAGGTAGTTCAAGTCGGCGGAGAACTGGCCAAGACGATAAGCCAGACCTACGGAAACCGTTCTACCCAGCGACGCGGGAAGCGTCGGATCGCCGTTCGAACCGTTGGAATAGCTGGCGCGCAACGTCAGTCCGGCAAATGTCGGCGAGTTGTACCGTATGGCATTGCTGTTTCGCGTCGTCCCGACAAAGAAGTAGTTGTTCGATGCATTGCCCCAGCCGAAGGTGGAGAGGGGACCCTGAGCAAACGTGATCAAGGTCGTAAAGAAAGGCGTGTAATTCAATCCGAACTGGATTTGACCAAAGGGTCCGTTCAAGCCGACCCACGCTTCGCGACCGAAAAGATTCCCCGAACCCGCAATGGATCCCGTGGTGGGATTGAAGCCATTTTCGAGCTTGAACAGGGCCTTGTAGCCGCCCCCGAGGTCTTCAGAACCCAACATTCCCCAAACCGATGGAGCCACATTGCTGCTATCGAGTCGGGTTGCACTGCTACCGGCGGCATTCCCCGTCTGGAGCGATACATCGGCTCGGCCATAGAGCGTGACAGAACTTTGCGACCATGCAGGAAGGCTGGCGCAGCAGGGTACCAGGCTGCAGGCCAGAATCCATTTCTTCATGACAATCTCCAAATATATTATGAGTAGTTCTACTAATGGAAAAGTGTGTTCTTGTTTAATTTATACAGGCGTTACTCTTTCCAATCGGGGAGCGAGAAGCGCGAAATCAGCTCAGTGCGTGAAGGCGTGCGCCGCCGCTTTTCGTCAGGCGGTGGCAGGCTTGTGGCGCAAGAAACAAAGAATGATCGCTCCACAAAGCGGGCCGGCTGCGAGCGTGTCGATGGCAAGGGAGAACGAGTGGGTACTTCCGTACACGGCACCGACTGCCATTGGCGCGATTACGCTGCCGAGTTGCCACACGGCATTGGTGAGGCCAGATGCGGCGCCCGCGGCCTTCGTACCGGATGCCTCGGTGAGAAGCACATAGAGCAGCGGCGTATAACCGAAGGCGGCTGCTCCGAGAATCGGCGCAACGAGGTAGAACATGGTTTCCGTCGTGCAGCGGCCAAACACGACCAGAAGCGCGGAGAAGCAGAGGAGACAGACGATGGGCAGATACTTGCCGGAACCGTGCCCGAGGAAGTCTCTGAACCAGCCGAGCAGCGGCTTCGAGATCATCGCGCCAATACCGAACGCTGCCAGGATCGCTCCCGACGTAATGGGCGAAAGGCCGTACTGCTTGGTCATCAATGCGTTCCCCCAGGCGCCGAATCCGACGGTCGCCCAGAATCCCGCGAAGCCGGCAAGGGCGACCAGGATGAGATTTCGATTCATCAGCAGTTCGCGCACTTCGCTTCGTGTGATCGACGGCGTCTTCGTTTTCGTCGGACTATCGCGAAGCATTGCGAAGCAAACGAGACCCCAGACGAAGGTCACGATACCCAGCAGATGAAACGCGCTGGACCATCCGAAGTTCTTCGTAATCGTAGGAACGGTCGCGTTGCTCACTACAACGGCAAGAGACGTTGCCGTGCCGTAGATACCCATTGCGAGGCCGCGCTCGCGGTCGAACCAACTGGCGATGATCTTCATTCCCGCGGCATAGTCCGCGCCGGCGGTCACGCCCATCACGATCTGCAGTGCAATGCCTGTCATGAGCGAATTGGCGTAACCGAAAGCAAAGGTCGATAGTCCAAGCGGCAGAAGTGCAAAAGTGAGGGTGCGTCTTGCCCCGATGGTATCCGTCAGCAAACCTCCTGCTACGTTCGCAACGACGTACCCCACATAAAACGCGGTCACGAATGCTCCCAGCATCCCGACCGAGAGCCCGAGGCTCTGGCCCACCGAGGCCGCAACGCTGCTCCACGCGACGCGGTCTACATAACTGAGCATGAACGCCATCCAGGCGGCAAACAGTATCGCCCAGCGGTATTTCGGCGGTGAATCTGTCCTTGGTTGAGCTTCAGCATCGAATCGCGCAGTGAGGTTGCCTGTTTCCATGTGTACTCCGAGACATTGGGGAATTGAACGCTTTCAAATAGCTTCTGCGGCGTGTCCTGCCAACTTCGACGAGTGGCAGTGGACATCGTGTGCGGCGGGTGAAAAATGGATGCACTTTTCATGTTGCAAGTACACTTTTTCAAAAACAACATGTCAACAGAAACTTTGAAGTGGATACATTTTTTGGGGGGCATCGGAGATCGACAGGCTAGAAAACTGATTTCTCCAGAAAAGCGATATGCATCTATTTGATATTGTTTTTAAAGGGAAAATTAATTTTTTGACGTGAGGATTTTCACCGTCAGACCACCATGAATGGCCCGATTAGGTATTTTCCCGGGGATGACTTCTATGGACCGTCGCGGCTCAATTGTTCGAGTGATACACGATAAATGTATGCAGAATTCGAGGCAGGTCGGTTTTTAATGTGGGTGCAGTGTCGATGCGAAAAGTGACCGGCATGGCGTTCGCGTGTACTGATTCGAGCGGCTCATTGAGCCTCGTCAGGACGTAAGCCGGTCGTAATTTCGCAGGCGATGCTTCAGGGCGCTTGATGCGTAGCCGGCGAGGCAGGCGAATTGGCTACTCACCAAATCATATGGTGCGCACCGAAGTGGACGACGTATCCAGTGGGAGTCAGCGAAACGTGAAATTGCGTGAGGGTTATCGGCATTGCGGCGGGAGACGGGCGGCGAATGCGTGACGACCAGGGTTGGGGCCCTGGTGTTGCAGCCCTGGATGGAGACCGTATCGATGACGGTCGAACGGGAGAAATCCGCCGATGCCGCGAAAGATCATTACGGCACGGCCACCGAGAGGCGTGCCCGCTACAAGCCAAAGCCAGGCTACGCCCCTTGTCGCGTTCCACAGCGCAATGCATCCGCCGTCGGCGCCGGCGGTATGCTTGCGCCTCGGCTCAGGTCCGTGTCCGCTTCCGGGCCGTAGAGCGCGCGGGCAAACCGGCACCTGCGACGAACGACGCGCTTGTCGAATCCGCGGCTGCCGTACCGGCCTGAAGCGTCAACTTCAAGGCTTGGCGAATCGCCCGTGGTTCATAGCTGGGATCGATACTGGCGATGACCCCCAAAGCATTCCGCGCGAGCTGGCGGCTTGCCGCGTGAACGGCCTGGTCGGCGGAGCCCTCTTCGAAGGCGATCACCACGTCGCGGTGCTCCTCTTCCGACGCCAGCCAGGACTGCGGCGCCGAGCGCATATGCAAACGCCGCGCTCGCTCCGAACGCGACCAGCAATTGTCGATCGAATCCTTGATGATCGGTCCCGCATGCATGACGAGCATCCGGTGAAAGTCGATATGCAGATGCTCCCACTCGTCCTGCGTGCCATCGTGCAGAGGCGAGCGATCGTTCATCTGATCGAGATGCGCTGTCAATGCCGAAATCTCGTCGGCGGACATCAGCGGCACGGTGAGCGCTATACCCAGCGACTGCATGAGAATCCAGGTCGCGTAGACCGAATCGACTTCCTGCGACGTGACCTTGGTAACCCGAGTCCGATGCTGGAACTGCGCATCGACGAGATTCTCGGCCTGAAGCATCCGCAATGCTTCGCGAACCGGCGTGCGGCTTACGCCATACCGCCTGGCAATATGGACCTGATTCAGAATGTCGCCGGGAGCGAGTTCGCCGCTCAGGATGTCGCGTCTGACACGCCGGTAGACATCGTGCAGATCACCTTCCGTCGGGAGCTTTTGCTTGGCCGTTTCGCCATGGATCGGCTCGGGCTCCAATACCAGGGGAGGTGTTTTTTCGGCCCTCAACGCTGAATTTGCGCGCGCTTTGCTCACGTGTACACAGTCCGATTGGTTTGGCATGCCTGGCTGGATGCCCGGTACGCGGCGACACTGTACGTCCCGACAAGATGAGGATGGGTTGCCTGCGTCTCCTGTGCGCCTCTTCGCCGACGGTATCGACGACAGCCGCCTGATCGATTATAACGCCCGCCGATACCGCCGAAACGGCGGCAGGGACAGATCCGGCGCGGCACATGCCGGCGGGGTCGGAGCGTCCCGCATCAAGCCGAAACGCGGCAATAAAAAAGCCGGCCCATGAAGGCCGGCTTCCCCGTTGCCGCTTTCCGCCGCGCGACGAAATCACTGCACCGCCACGGCCCCGAAATTCTGCCGCCCGAATGGACTCACGCGATAACCGCTCACGTTCGTCCGCGTGATCGCCGCGGCAGTCGGATAGCCAAGCGGAATCCACAGCGCTTCGTCGTGGATGATCTGCTGCGCGGCTTCATACGCTTTCGTGCGCTTCGCGATATCGGACGTGGCCTTGCCGTCGGCGATCAGCTTGTCGAGATCCTGATCGCAGAAGCGCGCGAAGTTGATGCCCGACTTCACCGCGTTGCAGCTAAAGAGCGGCGACAGATAGTTGTCCGGGTCGCCGTTGTCGCCCGCCCAGCCCATGAACAGCGAATCGTGCTGCCCTTGCTTGGCCTGCTTGATGAGCTCGCCCCATTCGATCACCTTCACGTCCGCTTTCACGCCGATCTTCGCGAAGTCGGCCTGCAACAGTTCGGCGCCGGCCTTCGGATTCGGGTTCAGCACACTGCCGTTCGGCCGCACCCAGATCGTCGTTTCGAAGCCGTTCGGATAGCCCGCATCGGCGAGCAGCTTCTTCGCTCTCGCCGGATCGTACGGCCAGCCCTTGATCGAGTGGTTGTAGCTCCACGTGTTCGGCGGATACGGATTCACGGCTGGCGTCGCGGTGTTGTCGAACACCGTTTTCAGATACGTCGTGCGGTCGAACGCCATGTTCAGCGCGGCGCGCACCTTCTGGTTGTCGAGCGGCTTCTTCTGCGTGTTCAGCGCGACGAAGGCCGTCATGAACGCGGGCGTTTCGACGATCGCGAGCGATTTGTCCTGCTTCGCCTCGGCGAGATCCTGCGGCTTCGGCGACAGCGCGATCTGGCATTCGCCCGCCTTCACCTTCTGCGCGCGCACAGTCGCATCGGGCGTGATCGCGTAGATCAGGCGGTCGATCTTCGGCTTCGGCCCCCAGTAGGTCGGGTTCACGTCGTAGCGGATCACCGCGTCTTTTGTGTAGCTCTTCAGCACGAACGGGCCCGTGCCGATCGGCTTCGCGTTCAGGTCGACTTCCTTGCCGGCCTTGTGCAGCTGGTCCGCGTATTCGGCCGAATAGATCGACGCGAAGCCCATCGTCAGGATCGAGATGAAGGTCGCATCGGGCGCGTTGAGTTCGAACTTGACGGTGTTGTCGTCCACCTTGCTGATCGACTTGATGAGCTTCGGCAGGCCCATCGACTGCGCATGCGGAAAGCCGCTCGCGCCTGCGACCTTGTGCCACGGGTTGTTGTCGTCGAGCATGCGGTCGAACGTGAAGACCACGTCGTCGGCGTTCAGCGCGCGCGTGGGCTTGAAGTAGTCGGTGGTCTGGAACTGCACGTTCGGGCGCAGATGGAACGTGTAGGTGAGGCCGTCGGGACTCACTTCCCATTTATCCGCGAGCGCGGGGACGACCTTCTTCGCGGTTTCGTCGAACGAGACCAGCGAGTTGAAGATCACGTCGGCCGAGGCATTGGTCGTGACAAGCGAGTTGAACTGCACGACGTCGAAGCCGTCGGGGCTCGATTCGGTGCAGACGGTCAGCGGTTTGGCGAGCACGAGCGCGGGCGCCGTGAGCAGTAGGGCGGCTGCGAGCAGTTTGAAGCGCATAGGATCTCCGATGACGAGCGCAGTCAGGCAGTGCGTCTGGTTGTGTTTATGCGGTGACGCGGGATGGGCGCGGGCGTCGCCACGATTGTGATACGTTCCCGGCGCTGCCCTCAAGTGCCTCGGACCGAGCGATTCCGGGCTCTGGGGCTCCGAAGCCTTGCCTTGCTGGCGGCGCGCCTTCGCGAAAGCTTATCGAAGGGGCCGGATGGCGACAACAACTTAATCCACATATTCATATGGCGCCGGGGGCTGGCGCGGTGTGCCTGAACGTGCCGCACGTACCGCGACGCGTGGGGCCAGGCTCAGGCAGGCAATCCGCCAACGCTCAAGCCGCCGCCGCATGGCGCAGCAGATAGCCGATGCCGTCGATCGCGCGCACGCCGTACCACGATGTCATCTCGCCGTCGATCAGCTCGATGCGCTTGCCGGCGAGGCGCGGATCGCGCGCGAGCGCATCGCGATGCGCGGACGTGAAGCGATACGGCTCGCTCGATAGCAGCACGCGGTCGACCTCGCCGAGCCACGGCGCGTCGTCGAAATCGAGCGCCGGATAACGCGCCGCGCCCGCGCTGCCGCCTTGCACGTCGGGCAGCGTGTGCCAGTTCACGAGCCGCAGCGTCGCGGCGATGTAGGTGTCGCGCGCGACGCTCATCCACGGTTCGCGCCAGATCAGGTACAGCACGTTTTGCGCGGCGAAACGAAGCGCGGCGGCTTCCTGTAGACGCGCTTCGAGCGCGCCGGCAAGGTGCCGCGCTTCTTCTTCGTGCCTGAAGATCGCGCCGAGCAGGGCGTAGAGCGCGAGGTTGTCGCGCGGTGTTTGCGGATGGGTGACGACGATGTGCGGCACGAACGCGCGCAATTGCTCGACGGTGTCGCGCTCGTTTTCGTCGATATTGACGATCAGGTGGGTCGGGCGCAGCGCGCGGATCGCGTCGAGCTTGACGGTCTTGGTGCCGCCGACTTTCGGCACCGCGCGCACCTTGTCGCGCGGATGCACGCAAAAGCCGGTGCGCCCGACGATCTGCCGCTCGAGGCCGAGCGCGAACAGCGTTTCGGTGAGGCTCGGCACGAGCGAGACGATGCGCGCAGCGGCGCCCGCTGGAGTGTGCGCGACGCCGGTTGCATCGACCGCACGGGTTGGCATGGTCTACTCGGCGGCGGCGCGCGGCTTGCGCGGCGCGCGTTCGAACACGCGGTCGTAGAGCCAGCGCGGCAGCACGTGCAGCAGCATCGCCACCACGCGCATCTGCCACGGAAACACCGCGAACGAGGTTTGCCGCTCGACCGCCCGCGCGACCTTTGCCGCGAAACGGTCCGCGTTCATCAGAAACGGCATCGAGTACGGGTTGTGCTCGGTCATCGGCGTGCGGATGTAGCCGGGCGCGATCGTGACGACGCCGACGCCCTGCGGTCGCATTTCGACGCGCAACGCTTCGAGATACTTCAGCGCCGCCGACTTCGACGCGCTATACGCGCCCGAACCCGGCAAGCCGCGCACGCCCGCGACGCTGGCAATGCCGACCAGCGTGCCGCGCCGCGCGGCTGCCATCGCGGCGGCGAACGGCTCGAACGTGGCGACCATGCCGAAGTAGTTGATGTCCATCACTTCGCGGAACGTGCGCAGATCGCCGTGACCGGTCAGCGCGCCGCGGCTGATGCCGGCGTTGGCGATCACGACATCGGGCTGGCCGTGTTGCGCGATGAACTGCGCGGCCGCTTCGGCGAGCGCTTCCGCGTCGCGCACGTCGACGGGATAGATCGAGACGGTGTTGTGGGGATGGGACTGCCGGAAGGCGGCGAGCGCGTCGCCGCGGCGGGCGACGAGGCCGAGAATCGCGCCGCGCCGGGCATATTCGCCGGCGAGCGCGAGGCCGATGCCGCTCGAAGCGCCGGTAATGAAAACCTTCAGCGGTGAAGTCATTCCGGCGCCCGTGATTACATCTTCTTCGCGCGGACTTGCGAGACGAGATAGTCGAGCACCTGGGTCGTGCCCGGCAGGCTGTTGGTCGCGGCCGGACCGGTTTCATACTTGCCCTGCACCGCGAGCGTCGGCACGCCGTCGATCTTGTAGTCGTCGAGCAGCTTCTTGTCCTTCTGCAGCGCGCTTTGCGTCGAGAACGAGTTGTACGCGTCCATGTACTTCTTCGGATCGACGCCGAGCTTCGAGAGGAATTTGACCTGGTCTTCCGGCGTCAGCAGATAGTCCTTGTTGACGTGGATTTCGTTGAAGACCTTCGGCGTCAGTTCGTTGGCGAGACCGAGCGCGTCGAGCGCGTGGAACATCTTCGAATGCGGGATGAAGTCGTCGCGGAAGGCGACCGGCACGCGGCGGAACACGACGTCCGGACCCTGCTTCTTGACCCATGCTTCGAGGAACGGGTTGAATTCATTGCAGTGCGGGCAGCCGTACCAGAAGAACTCGGTGACTTCGATCTTGCCGGCCGGCACGTCGGTCGGCTGCGGCGAGGCCAGCACTGTGTAGTCCTTGCCGGCGACCGGCGCGGCCGGCGACGCGTGCGCCGTGGCGGCGACGAGTCCCAGCGAGAGAAACAGAATGCTCAGCAGTTTTTTCATTTGAGTTGACCCAGGTAGGCGGTAGAGCGGTGACGCTGCGCAAATGCCCGTCACCGTTATGCGGATTCGGCGTGGCCGCTATCTTATGCGACGCGGCCATCGTGCTTGTGACACGCGCCGCGCGCCGATAGTTCGGCGGCGGCGCGTGGGCCGGCGTTACGGTGTGTTCATTGCTTGGTGAAGCGGATCACCGCGGTATCGACACCGGCGTCCGACAGACGCTGGCGGCTCGAATTCATGTCCTCGAACTTCGCGAACGGCCCGATGCGCACACGGTAGTAGGTCACCCCGCCCGCGTCGCGCTGCGTCACCTTCGACTCGAAGCCCTGGAACGCGAGGCGTGCGCGCTGCTGTTCGGCGTCGGCGGCGGTCTTGTACGCGCCCACCTGCAGGAAGTAGCCGGTGTTCGCGTCACCCGGGGCCGGCGCGGCGGTCGAACCCGCCTTGGTGTTCGCGGTGCTCGTGGTGTTCGCGCTCTTCGGCGCGGAGCCTGCCGCCGTCGCGGCCGGCGTGCCCGCTGCCTGCGGTTTTTTCACGGGCGCCGGTGCGGCGATCTCGCCGCCGCCGTTGTCCTGCGCGGGCTTCGGCGCGACCGCGGTGCCGTTCGCATTGCCGGCCGACGGCGGCACTTCGACGATCTGCGGCTCTTCGAGCATGCCCGACTGGGTCTGCGCATTGGTCTGACCCGGCGCGGTGTTGGGCGGCGCCGGTTGCGCGGCCTGCGGCACCGGCTGGCCCGGCGTCTTGCCTTGCAGCGGACGGTTCGGGTCGTATTGCGCCTGGCTCGCGCCGTTGTCGGTCGCGGCCGGCGGCGCGACCTTCGAGACGAACGGGGTCGGCGCACGGGTGATATACAGCGCCACCACGACCGCGATCGCCAGGCCGACGATCAGGCCCAGCACGATACCGAGAAACGTGCCCCCGGTTTGCTTCGACTGCTTTGTTGTGCGGCGTGGTTTTGCCATCGTACGAATCACCTGCAAAAAGAATCCAGGAACGGCCGTCGATTATAACGACGGCCGCATACATGTTGCGCCGGGGAGTTACATCTTGACGGGGACGGAGACACCGATCGTCGCGAGACCGTTGGCGAGCACCTGGCGCGTGGCCGCGAGCAGCGCGACGCGTGCGTTGCGTTCGGCCGCATCGTCGACCAGCACGCGCTCGGCCCGGTCATTGTAGAACGAGTGGAATTCTCCGGCGAGGTCGCGCAGGTAGAACGCGACCGCGTGCGGCGCGAGTTCGTCGGCGGCGTGTTGCAGCATGTCCGGGAACTCGGCGAGCTTGTTGAGCAGCGCCATCGCGCGTTCGCTCGCGAGCGGCGCGAGGTCGACGCTCGCGAGCGCGCTCTCGTCGAGGCCGTAGCGCGCGTTGCACTCGGCGATCACCGAGCAGATGCGCGCATGCGCGTACTGCACGTAGTGGACCGGGTTCTCGTCGTTCTGCTTCAGCGCGAGGTCGATGTCGAACACGAATTCGGTGTCGGCCTTGCGCGAGATCAGGAAGAAGCGCACCGCGTCGCGGCCGCGGCGAATCGTTTCCTCGTCGATCAGATCGACAGCCGCTTCCGAGCCCGGCGTCGCGCCGCCCGACCATTCGATCAGGTCGCGCACCGTCACGTAGCTGCCCGCGCGCTTGGAGATTTTCACCTCTTCGCCGTTGCGCATGACCGTGACCATCTTGTGCAGGATGTAGTCGGGGTAACCCTTCGGAATGCCGATGCCGAGACCCTGCAGGCCCGCGCGCACCCGTGCGATCGTGCCGTGGTGGTCCGAGCCCTGCACGTTGATGACCTTCGTGAAGCCGCGTTCCCACTTCGCGACGTGATAGGCGACGTCCGGCACGAAGTACGTGTAGGTGCCGTCGGTCTTGCGCATCACGCGGTCCTTGTCGTCGCCGTCGTCGGTGGTGCGCAGCCACAGCGCACCTTCCTGCTCGTAGGTCTTGCCCGCGGCGATCAGCGCGTCGACCGTTTTCTCGACGCGGCCTTCGGTGTACAGCGACGATTCCAGGTAGTACTGGTCGAACTTCACGCCGAATGCCTGCAGGTCCATGTCCTGCTCGCGGCGCAGATACGTCACTGCGAAGCGGCGGATCGCCTCGAGGTCTTCGACGTCGCCCGCGCCGGTGACGGGTGCGCCGTCGCTCGCCTCGACCGTGACGCCGTTCAGGTAATCCTTCGCGATGTCGGCGATGTACTCGCCGTTGTAGGCCGACGCGGGCCAGCCGGCGTCGCCGGGGGCGAGGCCGCGCGCGCGCGCCTGGGTCGACAGCGCGAGCGTGTGGATCTGCACGCCGGCGTCGTTGTAGTAGAACTCGCGATGCACGTCCCAGCCCTGCGAGGTCAGCACGTTAGCGAGCGCGTCGCCGAGCGCGGCCTGGCGGCCGTGGCCGACGTGCAGCGGGCCGGTCGGGTTGGCCGACACGAACTCGATCAGCACGTGCTTGCCGGCGTCGCGCCGCGAGCGGCCGTAGGCGTCCTGCTCGGCGAACACAGCGGCGATCACGCCCTGTTTGGCCTGGGCCGTGAGACGCAGGTTGATGAAGCCGGGGCCCGCCACTTCGGCGGTCTCGACGAGGCCCCTGGCTTGCGGGTGCGCAAGCAGCGCGTCGACGATCTGTTGCGCGAGCTGGCGCGGATTGGCGCGCAGCGGCTTGGCGAGCTGCATCGCCACGTTGCACGCGACGTCGCCGTGCGCGGCGACTTTCGGGCGCTCCAGCGCGATGGCGGGCGGGACGAACGTGGCTTCGGTCGCGCCTTGCGTGGCAGTCGCGACCTGGTTCACCGTCTCGGCGAGCAGGGTTTCGAGTGTGTGTTTATGTGCGGGCAGCATGCGTGTTGCGAGTCCAGTGAGGCAATCCGGTAAGGCGGAAGAAGCGCCGGCCGCGGCCGGTGTCGGCCGCATGGAAGGCGCTGCGGCAAGTGACGCGGCGCTCATGTCGACCGCCGGCGGCGGCTTGACCCGTGGCGTAACCGCGGGGGGTATCCGCGATGCGGCGGGTCACGCGCGGCGGCTCGCCGTCGAGTTGTCGAGCGTGGCACGGGCGTTGCGGCTCGTCGCCTGGTCACCCCGGCCACGCGCTTGCGCAGGCTCGTCGCGCTTCGTTGCACGCGGCGCCGGGCGGCGCGCTTTTCCGTTCAGACGGATTTTAGCAGGTGCTAATATGTTCAATGAGATGCCTGTCACGGGCCGAGGCCGCCGCGCCCGCACGGCGAGCCCACGTGAGGCGCGTGTTGGTGCCGCTCGCGCGTCAACTCCATATAACGACAAAGGGAACAGTTATGTTGATTACTTTCAAATGCCACGCCAGCCCTGACGTGATGATGCTCGAAAATCTCGCCCAGTATCTCGTCGGCATTGTCGGCAAACGCCTTGGGGAGCGGGGCGTTATCACTCACGAGGAACTGGGCAGCGCGATCGAGAAGCTCGAAGCGGCGATCACGTTCGACAAGCAGGAGCGCGCCGAGCACGACGGCCATTTCCACGAGCACGAGGACGGCCACGAGCATCACGAGATTCCGCCGGGGCTCGCGCAGCGCGCGTATCCGTTCCTCGACATGCTGCGCGCGGCGCAGAAAGAAGACGCGGACATCGTTTGGGGGCTTTGATTCGAGCTGCCAGGTGAACAGGGCGGCGATGGCTGCTGCGAATGGCGCGGCGGCGTAGTTTCCGGCCGCGGCTGAACGCCGGCACAGATTGCCGCCCGCAACAAAAAGAGCCCGCTCGATGCGGGCTCTTTGCCATTCCCCGGTTCCGAAGCGGGGCTGCCTGCTGTTTGCCGCTGCGGCCGCTTACTGGCTCGCGGACTCAGCCGGTGCGGCTGCCGATGCCGCCGAGCCTTTCTTCTTCTTGCTCTTCTTCGGCTTCTTCACGTGTTTCTCTGTAGGCGGCGAGTACGAACTGACCGCGCTCGAGCCACCCGGCGCGGCCGGCTGCGCGAGCGCCACGGAAGCGCCCGCGGCCAGCGAAACGGCAGTCAATAACAGCGTCAGCTTCTTCATACGATTTTCTCCGTTGACGGTTGCAATCTGGATGAGCCGGCGCGTTTTGGCCGCGCCTGACAGGGTGAAAGCCGACTCAGTCTACAAAGCCGAAAATTCGGCGGGCGGAAATATTCAGCCTTTCGGGGCCGATATAGTGGGGGCGCCGCACCGGGTCATGCGGCGGCCTGCCCGGTGCCCGGTCATGCCATGTGCCGCCGCTTACAGCAGCGGCGCCAACGCGCGTTCGGCGTCCGTCTTCGACAGCGCCATGCGCTGCGCGTAGTCCTCGAGCTGATCCGCGCCGATCTTGCCGACCGAGAAATAGGTGCTGTCCGGATGCGCGAGATAGAAGCCCGAGACGCTCGCGGCCGGCAGCATCGCCAGCGATTCGGTCACGCTCATGCCGATCTCGTCCGCTTGCAGCACCTCGAACATGTCGCGCTTCACCAGATGGTCGGGGCAGGCCGGATAGCCCGGCGCCGGGCGGATGCCGCGATACTTTTCGGCGATCAGTTCGTCGTTCGAGAGGTTCTCGCTGTTCGCATAGCCCCACAGGTCGCGCCGCACGCGCGCATGCATCGCTTCGGCGAACGCTTCGGCGAGGCGGTCCGCGAGCGCCTTCAGCATGATCGCGCTGTAGTCGTCGAGGTCCTTCTCGAACTGCTTTTCCTTCACGTCGACGCCAAGCCCCGCCGTGACCGCGAATATGCCGATGTAATCGGCCACGCCCGAGTCCTTCGGCGCGATGAAGTCGGCGAGCGAGCGGTTCGGCCGCATGACGCCATCGACCACGGGCCGCACGCTCTGCTGGCGCAGATTGCGCCATGTCAGCGCGACTTCGCTGCGCGATTCGTCCGTGTAGATTTCGATGTCGTCGTCGTTGACCGTGTTGGCCGGCAGCAGCATGATGACGCCGCTCGCCTGCAGCCAGCGGCCCTGAATCAGGCGCGCGAGCATCGACTTGCCGTCCGAGAACACGCGCCGCGCCGATTCGCCGACGATCTCGTCGTTGAGAATCGCCGGATACGGACCGGCGAGGTCCCAGGTCTGGAAGAACGGACCCCAGTCGATATAGTTCGCGAGCTCGTTCAGATCGAAGTTCTTGAACACGCGCCGGCCGATGAACTTCGGCTTGACCGGCTGATAGCCGGCCCAGTCGATCTTCGTTTTGTTGGCGCGCGCTTCGGCGAGCGTGACCATCGGCTGCGCTTTCTTGTTGGCGTGCTGGTCGCGGATGCGGGTGTAATCGGCGTTCAGTTCGTCGATGTACTTCGTGGCGCCCTCGTCGGACAGCAGGCTGGAGGCGACCGACACCGAACGCGACGCGTCCGGCACGTAGACCACCGGCCCTTCGTAGTGCGGCGCGATCTTCACCGCGGTATGCACGCGCGAGGTCGTCGCGCCGCCGATCAGCAGCGGAATCTTCTTCACGCGGAAGTAGTCGTCGCGCTGCATTTCCGAGGCGACGTAGGCCATCTCTTCGAGGCTCGGCGTGATGAGGCCGGACAGCCCGACGATATCCGCGCCCTCAACCTTCGCCTTCGCGAGGATCTCGTTGCACGGGACCATCACGCCCATGTTGACGACTTCGAAGTTGTTGCACTGGAGCACGACCGACACAATGTTCTTGCCGATGTCGTGCACGTCTCCCTTCACCGTTGCGATGACGATCTTGCCCTTCGCGCGCACGTCGCCGCCGGCCGCCGCGAGCTGGCGCTTTTCTTCCTCGATGAACGGGATCAGATGCGCGACCGCCTGCTTCATCACGCGCGCCGACTTCACGACCTGCGGCAGGAACATCTTGCCCTGGCCGAACAGGTCGCCGACGATGTTCATGCCGTCCATCAGCGGGCCTTCGATCACGTTGATCGGACGGCCGCCCGCCGCGGCGATCTTCGCGCGCACTTCCTCGGTGTCTTCCACGATGAACGTGGTGATGCCGCTCACGAGCGCATGCGCGAGGCGCTTTTCGACCGGCTGGTTGCGCCACTCGAGGTTCTCTTCCTTCTTCGCGGCGCCGGTCTTGAACTTGTCGGCGATTTCGAGCAGGCGGTCGGTGCCGTCTTCACGGCGATTCAGCACCACGTCTTCGACGCGCTCGCGCAACTCGGGATCGAGTTCGGCATACACGCCGAGCTGGCCCGCGTTGACGATGCCCATGTCCATCCCCGCCTGGATCGCGTGATAGAGGAACACGGTGTGAATCGCCTCGCGCACCGGGTCGTTGCCGCGGAACGAGAACGACACGTTCGACACGCCGCCGCTCACCTTCGCGTACGGCAGGTTCTGCTTGATCCAGCGGGTTCCCTCGATGAAGTCGACCGCGTAGTTGTTGTGCTCCTCGATGCCGGTCGCGACCGCGAAGATGTTCGGATCGAAGATGATGTCTTCGGGCGGAAAGCCGACCTCGTTGACCAGAATCTCGTACGAGCGCTGGCAGATTTCCTTCTTGCGCGCGAACGTGTCGGCCTGGCCTTGTTCGTCGAAGGCCATCACGACGCTGGCCGCGCCGTAGCGGCGAATCAGCTTCGCGTGATGAACGAACTGCTCCTTGCCTTCCTTCAGCGAGATCGAGTTGACGATCGCCTTGCCTTGCACGCACTTGAGGCCCGCCTCGATCACATCCCACTTCGACGAGTCGATCATGATCGGCACGCGCGCGATGTCCGGCTCCGAGGCGATCAGATTCATGAAGCGCACCATCGCCGCTTTCGAATCGAGCATCGCCTCGTCCATGTTGACGTCGATCACCTGCGCGCCGTTTTCGACCTGCTGGCGCGCGACCGCGAGTGCTTCGTCGAACTGGTTGTTCAGGATCATTCGCGCGAACGCCTTCGAGCCGGTCACGTTGGTGCGTTCGCCGACGTTGATGAAGAGCGTCCCGGACGTGACGTTGAACGGCTCGAGGCCGGCAAGGCGCATGGTGTGATCGGTCATGGCGTGGGTGCGGGTCGGGTGCGTGCGGTACCTGGATTAAAGGGCGAGCGGAGCGTCGTGCCTGTGCGCGGTGCGTGGCGGCCGGGGTTCAGGCCGCGTCGCGGTACTGGTTCGGCCACTTGCGCGGCTTCAGTTCGGAGAGCGCCTTCGCGATGGCCGCGATGTGCTCGGGCGTCGTGCCGCAGCAGCCGCCCGCGATGTTCACGAGGCCCGCTTCGGCGAATTCCTTGAGCAGGCCCGAGGTATCGGCGGGCAGTTCGTCGAAGCCGGTGTCGCTCATCGGGTTCGGCAGGCCCGCGTTCGGATAGCACGACACGTAGGTGTCGCAGAGCTTCGCGAGTTCGGCGACGTACGGGCGCATCAGCGCCGCGCCGAGCGCGCAGTTCAGGCCGAACGTGAGCGGCTTCGCGTGACGCAGCGAGTTCCAGAACGCCTCGACGGTTTGCCCCGAGAGAATGCGGCCCGAGGCGTCGGTGACGGTGCCCGAGATCATGATCGGCAGACGCTCGCCGGTGTCCTCGAACAGTTCGTCGAGCGCGAACAGCGCGGCCTTGGCGTTGAGCGTGTCGAAGATCGTTTCGACGAGGAACAGGTCCGCGCCGCCGTCGAGCAGCGCTTTCGCCTGCTCGTAGTAGGCCGTGCGCAGTTCGTCGAAGGTCACGTTGCGCGCGCCCGGATCGTTGACGTCGGGCGAAATGCTCGCGGTCTTCGGCGTCGGTCCGATCGCGCCGGCGACGAAGCGCGGCTTGTCGGGCGTCGAGTATTTGTCGCACGCGGCGCGCGCGAGCTTCGCCGATTCGAGATTCATCTCGACGGCAAGCGACTCCATGCCGTAGTCGGCCTGCGCAACCGTGGTCGCGCCGAACGTGTTGGTCTCGATGATGTCGGCGCCTGCCGCCAGGTACTGCTCGTGAATCTCGCTAATGATCTGCGGCTGCGTGATCGACAGCAGTTCGTTGTTGCCCTTGATGTCGCGCTCGTAGTCCTTGAAGCGCTCGCCGCGATAGCGGGCTTCGTCGAGCTTGTAGCGCTGGATCATCGTGCCCATCGCGCCGTCGAGGATCAGGATGCGCGAATTCAGCAGCGCGGGCAGCGCCGTGCCGCGCGTGTAGGCGGACTCGGAACGGACTGGCGTGACGGTTTGGGCAGGCTGGTTCATGGCGGACGGGGGCTTGCGCCGGCGTTGGCGGGAAACCCGTCATTGTAGCCGTTGACGGGCGGATGCGTCTGGCGCGGGCGCTGGGCGCGCGTTATGGGGCGGGGGAGACGTCGCGCAGGTGTGAGGTGCGGGTGGAGGTCGTTAATTGAACGGCAAGGATGGTGAGTGCCGCTGACGCATCGGCCATGCGTTTGATGTGCGGCCATTATTGAGATTCGCTAATTCTCGTCGATGCTATAAAGGCCGCCTTACAACATTTCGTCTGAGGGGGTCCACGTTGCATGTCTACGGAACGGTGGGGGCGATGAAGGGACGTCTTCGGCGCATGACATGCGCGCTAGCGTATATCGCCTCGTCGCTTGTCGGAGGCTGGTTTCTTGGAGCGTTTATCTCCCATACCTCGCTATGGATTCCAGCGTGGCTATGGCATGCGATGCGCGCTGCCGTTCGGGCAAGCGGCATTGTCGCAATGTACGACGAAGACGACGTTGAAACGCTTTGTCTCTTGGCGCTAACGATTGCGTGTTGGGTCGTCGTCGCGCTCGTATTGGGCGCCGCATGGTTTGCGGTTACCCGTTGCATTCGAAAGCGGCGAGCGTAATTCTTTTCTTCCCAATCAAATGAGCACTATTTTGCGTATCGTCTTTGGCGCCGCTTCAGGTGCAGGTGCGATGACGGTCATCGTGTGGGGCGGCCTGTATTTAGCCTGTATTTATATGGCGTCCTGGCACTTCACGGTGTTGGAAGTCTGTTCGACACGAACCCCGAGGCAGCCAATATCTTCTTCTGCGCGTGGTTCGTTCTTACGGCTGTCGCAGCGATCGCTGGCGGCTATATAAGCCGGGCTCCAAAAAAATGACGCGACGTGCGAGCCGCGACATCGCGCAACAGGGTGTTGGCGGTTGAATGGCTGCTGGCCGATCCGGGCTGCCTTGGACGTAGCGAGTCTGAGACAGTGTCGGTGGAGTGCGGGCCGACACCGTCCAGTCCAATGCAGGTTCGCTCTACGCGAACGCGGAAATTCATACCAAAAGACGATGGCGATACCCAAGGCCGGATCACCTTGGATTCGTGAAGAACCTCGGTGAAGAAGCTTAGTGAAGCACCACGGGCTGATGCATGAGACTGTCGAATTGCCCGAGGAATTCATCGACCTCGTCGAGCGACGGCTCGCCTGCGATCAGTTGCTGGACATGTTCGCGAAAACGCGCCGCCAGTGCACCGTCGATATAGATTTCGCGCTGCATGTTCTTGTCGACGATCTCGTAGCCGCCCGACTTCATGGCCAGCAGGCCTTCTTGCGGCGGAAACTCGACGACACAATAGTTGGGGCTGTTGTAGATCATTTGCATGGCGACACTCCTTATTTCCGTTGGGCTTCCGCCCTTTCTGCACCATAGGTGGAGCATGTGTGATGGAATTCAAGGGGTGGGTCCGGATTGACGCTCGTGCGACGCGGGTAAAAATTCCGAACCTAACGGTTAGACCGGCCTCTCCAGAAACGATTCAAGTCATGCGGAAAATCGATGGGATCGCCCGATGGACGCGGGATGCGCGGCATCGGGCAGCTTGTGAAGCGGGCGCCTTCGAGCGCGTCCGCTGTCGCCTGTGTGACAGCAGGCGGCGTGCCCGTATCTGCCTGGATCGTGGCGACACGCCATCGTCAGTGTAGGGCATCGGATCGCTCCGTGTCTGCCGCGCGGAGCGAAATTTTTCGTTGCCTCGCAAACCATCGCGAAGCGCCCGGCCCCCCGGCCTGTGCCGGGTTGGATCGGCGCATGGCCCCGGCCCGACCGCGCTCAGGGCTTGATGATTTCGGGTGTGCCCGAATCGACCGGTGCGGCGGGCGGCGTTCCTTGCATCACTGCCGATGCGCTCGCGGGCGCGTTGTCATCAGACGAGACGGGTGTGCTCCCAGGCGGAACGGAAGCGGTGCCACTATTGCGGTCCCCATTCGGCGACGCGCCCTCTAACCCGAGCTTGCCGCGCCACACGAGTTCGAATTGCGTGCCGTTCGGCTCCGTTTGCAGGATGCGCGCGGGCAGCCAGCCGAGCGACGGCGCGAGCCATACGTCGATGCGGCGCTGATCGCCGTCGTGGCGCGGCAGACGTTTGAAATGGCGCGTCTCGAGATAGCCTTGCGCCGCGCGAATCGTTTCGTCGCCGATGGTCTCGATCGGCCAGTTCTCGCCGCTGTCGTTATCGACGACAAAAAATTGTCGCGTAACGCCGGGCTTATAGGCATCGGGATCGCCGCGCACGAGACTCGCGAGTTGCATCACGACGCTGAAGCGATCCTGTGCGCCGTCGGGCAGCGGCAGCGTCAAGGGTGTGCGCGTGAAGGCGATTTTTTTGTCGGCGCGATTGAAGATCGCAATGTCTTCCGCGCGGCGGCCGCGTTTTTCGCTGTACTGCGCGGGCGCGAGGCCGAACGCGTCGATGCCGCCGTGGCTCGCAAACACGAACGGCCCGACGAACGGCAGCGGCACCGACACGATCATTTCGTAGCCCTGTGCGTTGCTGGCCCAGTGGATCGTGCCGGGCTGATTGCGCACGCCGTTGTAGAACGTGTCGTATTCGAGTTCGGCGGACGGCGGCACCGAAAACTTCACGCCCTTCGACGCTTGCGGCGCGCTGGCCGCGGCAGGGGCGCTCGCCGCGGCGTTCGTATTGGCATTGGTGCTTGCATGGGAGCCGGCCGCGGCGGCCGGCGCGCTCGCCGCCGCTTCCGAGGCCGGCGCTTCGGCCGGCTCATGTGGGCTGGCCGGCTGCAACGCGGTCAACACGTGCTCGCGCGGCGGATGCGCCGTGGGCCTATGCGCGGAAGACGGCGCGGGCGGCGTCGCGGCAGGCGGATGTTCGGGCTGAGGTTCGGGTTGACGTTCGACCCGCTCGGGCGTCAGCAATGCGACCTGCACCGGCACATGCTCGCGATCGGCCGGCGTCAGATTCAGGCGTGTGCGCTCGAACCACTGTGCGGCGATCCAGTGCAGAATCGCCACCGCCGCGAGCACCACGATCCAGCGCCCGATGCGCAATGCGCCTGGCCGCCCATTGCCGTCGGGCGGCATGCGATCGGCGGCGCGGGTGACGGGAGCGTGAACCATCGGCGATCGAATCCGTGCGCGTGCCGTCAGCCGTTTTCGCTGCGCGGCGTGGCGCTATACCCGAGCTCGTACGAGAGCTTGCGCGCGCATTCGCGCAGCGCGAGATCGACCTCGCCGCCCCAGCGGATATCGAACGCGCCTTCATGGCCGAGCGCGACGAGGCCGAGCGCGAGCGCGCCGGTCGAATCGAACACCGGCATGCAGAACGCGTGGATGGTCGGCAGCAGCATGCCTTCGACGCGCGCCGCCGCGTGCGCGCGCACTTCGTCGAGCACCTTGCCGACCTCTTCGCGGGTGCGTGGTGCACCGCTATACGACGAGCGGCGCGAGTCGGCCAGTTCGCGTTCGAGCATCGCGGCGGTCTTGCCTTGCGGCAGGTAGGCGGCGAACAGCAGACCGGTGGCCGAACTGAGCAGCGGCATCACGTCGCCGAGTTTCAGCGAGGCCTTGGCCGGATGGCTCGATTCCATCCAGTGCACCATCGTCGGTCCCTGGTTGCCCCATACCGCGATGCCCACGGTCAGGTCGAGCCGGTCCCGCAGTTCGGCGAGCGCGATGCGCGCGAGCGCCACGCCATCGACGCGCGCGAGCCGCGCGAGCCCCAGTTGCAGCGCGAAGCCGCCCAGTTCGTAGCGGCCCGAGAGCGGGTCCTGCGCGACGACGCCGAGACGCAGAAAGCTCACGAGATAGCGATGCGCCTTCGCCGGACTCATGCCCGCGCGCTGCGCGAGATCGCGCAGCATCATCGCGCGCGGTTCGCAGGTCAGCACGTCGAGCAGCCTGAAGCCGACCTCGATCGACTGGATGCCCGAGCGCAGTTTCTCTTCGCCGGGCTCGCCGGTGTCGTCGTCGAGACTGGCGGCGTCGGCCGGATCGGTTTCGAGCGGATCGGCCGAGGTGGGGGCGGCGTGAGGGCGAAGCGTACCGGAGCGGGCGTTGGCGGACATGTGCAAAAGGCGCGGGATGGGGCGTTCGGTAATGGCGTGGCGGCGCGAATCAAGGTGCGCGCGATGACGTAACGGCGGCGCAACGGCGGCGCAACGGCGACGAAAAATAGCGACGACATAACAACGACGACATAGCAACGAAATCACGCCGAAGCAGCGCCACGGCAGTGCGATAACGGCGCAGCGGAAACGTGCAGACAACCCCCCGCAGAAAGCGTGCACGGTCGTTGCCCGGCGCGGATCAACTCGCGTACGGCAACCGCTGCTTCGCACGAACCGCGGTCACGCCGATTCACCATCGTAGAATAGATTCCTTCCATCGTCACTAACCCACGGTTCACAGCTCTATGAAACTTGCCTCGCTGAAGGACGGCACGCGCGACGGTCAACTGATCGTCGTGTCCCGTGACCTGCACACCGCGGCGATTGCCGACGCGATCGCGCCCACGCTGCAGCGCGTGCTCGACGACTGGGCTTTCTACGCGCCGCAACTGCACGATCTCTACGAAGCGCTCAACCAGGGCCGCGCGCGCAACAGCTTCGCGTTCGACGCGAAAGACTGCATGGCGCCGCTGCCGCGCGCGTTCCAGTGGGCCGACGGCTCCGCGTACGTGAACCACGTCGAGCTCGTGCGGCGCGCGCGCGGCGCCGAGATGCCGCCGGAATTCTGGACCGATCCGCTCATGTATCAGGGCGGCAGCGACGACTTCATCGGCCCGAAAGACGACGTGCCGTGCGCATCGGAAGCGTTCGGCATCGACTTCGAGGCGGAAGTCGCGGTTATCACCGGCGACGTGCCGATGGGCGCGACGCCCGAGCAGGCGCTGCGCGGCGTGCGGCTGATTACGCTCGCGAACGACGTCTCGCTGCGCAATCTGATTCCCGCCGAACTCGCGAAGGGCTTCGGCTTCTTCCAGAGCAAGCCGGCCACCTCGTTCGCACCGGTCGCGGTCACGCCCGACGAACTCGGCGAGCACTGGCGCGAAGGCCGCGTGCATCGGCCGATGATCGTCCACTGGAACGGCCGGAAGGTCGGCCAGCCCGACGCGGGCACCGACATGGTGTTTCACTTCGGTCAACTGATCGCGCATGCGGCGAAGACGCGCAATCTGCGTGCCGGTTCGATCGTCGGTTCGGGCACGGTGTCGAACAAGGATGCGAAGCGCGGCTACTGCTGTATCGCCGAGAAACGCTGCCTCGAAACGATCGAGCACGGCGCGCCGCAAACCGAATTCATGAAGTATGGCGATATCGTGAAGATCGAAATGTTCGACGAAGCAGGCAAGTCGATTTTCGGGTCGATCGAGCAGAGCATCGCGCCGCTCGACGACGCGGCGGACTAACGCGCTCGCGTGCGCGGTTTGCGCGGCACCGCTTACGAAAGGGTTTCGCCCGATGCCGCGGCTTTCACGCGCGGCTACACTGACTGGCGCGCCGGCATGGCCGGCGCGGCCGGCGGATCGAATGCAGCAACGCATCGGCAACATCAGAACGACAACCCGACGTGAGGAGACGGCATGCCGCGATTTGACTTCCCCGAAGCTGGAAACCGAGGTGCTGGCGCGTTACGGGCGAACGCAGGCACGAGCGCGAACATGGGCGTGGACGCTCATGCTGGCACGGCTGTGGGCACCCGCGCGGACAGCAGCGCGGACACTCGCGCAAGCCACCAGTCCACGCGCCTCGCGCGCCGTGCCGCGACGCTGTGTGCCGCGCTGGCCTGCTTACTGCCCCTGACGGCGCTCGCCCAGGTCAAGATCGGTCTCGTGCTGTCGCTGACCGGGCCGGCCGCATCGCTCGGCATTCCCGCGCGCGACACGGTCGCGCTGCTGCCGAAACAGATCGGCGGACAGAGCGTCGAATACATCGTGCTCGACGATGCGTCCGACACGACCCAGGCCGTGCAGGACACGAGAAAGCTCATCTCGGAGAATCACGTCGACGCGATCATCGGCTCGTCCATCACGCCGAATTCGCTCGCGATGATCGACGTGGTGTCCGACGGCGAAACGCCGATGATCTCGCTCGCGTCGTCGGCGAAAATCATCGAGCCGGTCGACGCGAAACGCCGCTGGGTCTTCAAGACGCCGCAGACCGACGCGATGATGGCCTCGGCCATCGCCGAGCATGCGAGCGCGCACGGCGTCAAGACGATCGCGTTCATCGGCCAGGCCGATGCGCTCGGCGAGACGTTCTACGCCGAGGTCGCGAAGTTTGCGAAACTGCATCACATCGACATGGTGGCGAGCGAGCGCTTCAATCGCACGGACCCGAGCGTGACGGGCCAGGTGCTGAAGATTCTCGCGGCGCATCCCGACGCGGTCGTGGTCGGCGCGGCCGGCACGCCCGCCGCGCTGCCGCCGAAGACGCTGCGCGAGCGCGGCTACAAAGGGTTGATCTATCACAATCACGGCGTCGGCAATAACGACTTCCTGCGCGTGTGCGGCGCCGATTGCAACGGCACGTTCCTGCCCGCGAGCCCGGTGCTGGTGGCCGCGCAATTGCCGGCCGATCATCCGGCGAAGCGCCTCGCGCTCGACTACATCGCGCGCTTCGAGGCGCAGCACGGAGCGGGCAGCGTGTCGGCGTTCGGCTCCTACACGTGGGATGCGGGCGTGCTGCTCGATCACGCGATACCGGTTGCGCTGAAGGCGGGCGCGCCGGGCACGCCGCCGTTCCGGCGCGCGCTGCGCGACGCGCTCGAAACCACGCAGGGTGTCGCGGATACCAACGGCGTCGTCAACATGAGCGCGACCGATCACATCGGCCTCGATCAGCGCGCGCGGGTGATGGTCGAGATCAGCAACGGGAAGTGGGTTTATCAGCCGCGATGAAGCGTGTCATCGTGTCGGCCGGGGGGGCGTGGTTTGCGGCCGCGTTGCTGCCTCGCTTCGCGGGTCCGGCTTTGTAGCTCCGGCTTCGCAGCTTCGACTTCGCAGTTCCGGCTTCGCGGCTCCGTAGCTCCGGTCTGCGGGCACGGTTCGAACACGCGCACGACGAGTCCACGCTTCACCAACCGACGGATCGCCCATCATGTCCGACGCACCTCACCGTAACGACGCCTACTACGCCCACTACCGCTCGCTGCAATTGCATCGCCATCCGCACGGCGTGCTCGAAATCGTGATGAGCGGCGAGGGCGCGAACCGCAGCGGACTCGCCACGGCGAATGCGCGCATGCATTACGAACTGGCCGAAATCTGGCGCGACATCGAGCGCGATCCCGACACGCGCGTCGCGATCATTCGCGGCGAAGGCAAGGGCTTTTCGGCGGGCGGCGATCTGCAACTCGTCGAAGACATGGCGAACGACTTCGATGTGCGCGCGCGGGTGTGGCGCGAGGCGCGCGATCTCGTCTACAACGTGATCAATTGCGGCAAGCCGATCGTCTCGGCGATGCACGGTCCCGCGGTCGGCGCGGGACTCGTCGCGGGCCTGCTCGCCGACATCTCGATCGCGGCGAAGACGGCGCGCATCATCGACGGTCATACGCGCCTCGGCGTCGCGGCCGGCGATCATGCGGCGATCGCCTGGCCGCTGCTGTGCGGGATGGCGAAGGCCAAGTACTACCTGCTGCTGTGCGAGCCCGTGAGCGGCGAGGAAGCAGAGCGCATCGGCCTCGTATCGCTGGCCGTCGACGAGAGCGATCTGCTGCCGAAGGCATTCGACGTCGCGCGCAAACTCGCAGACGGTTCGCAGACGGCGATCCGCTGGACCAAGTACGCGCTGAACAATTGGCTGCGCACGGCAGGGCCGGCGTTCGATACGTCGCTCGCGCTCGAATTCATGGGCTTCGCCGGGCCCGACGTGCGCGAAGGGCTGAACTCGCTGCGCGAGCGGCGCGCGCCGGATTTTGGCGGCGGCGATCCGTGGCGGGAGGCGTCGCGGGAGAGGGCCGGTGACGGAGGTGGAAGCGAGAGCGGTGGCGCTGCGGGTGGCGAAACGGATCGCAGCGAGTAGTGGCGCGGGGCGTGGCACGACCGACTGGCCGCAACGGGTCGCGTGGGGCGTGGCACGAGAACATGGCGGCACGGCCAGCGGTAGGTAGAAGCCGGTAGCCGCAGGTAGAGGCAGATAACGGCGCAGCCAGGACGCGGGCAGCCGTGCGGGCGGGTTGGCGTGGCGGGTCGGCGGCTGCCGGCACGCAACGCGGCGAGCCCCCTGAGCCACCATTTCACACGGTATGATCGACTCAACCCGCGCGGCTCCGCGCGCCCGACATCTTCTTATGCACCGAGGCGACAAGCATGACCGACACGACTGGCACCACGCCGCCCTTTCCCGGCTTTCCCGGTTTCCCGCCCGCTGAAATGCTCGATCGCATGTGGGGCATGATGCGGCTGTCGCCGTTCGGCTCGGCGTTGCCCGGCGCGCAGCCGGGCGGCGGCCTCGCGCCGTCGCTGTCGATGATGTCCGACATGATGGCGCCGCTCACCAATGTCGAGGAGCTCGACAAGCGCATCACCGACATGCGCGCGGTCGAGCAGTGGCTGAAGCTGAATCTGAGCATGCTGCAATCGGCGATCCAGGCGCTCGAAGTGCAGCGCGCGACGCTGTCGACCTTGCGTGCTTTCGGCGCGTTCGCGCAGTCGTCGATGGCGCAGCCGGCCGCTGCCGCGCCGGGTCCGGTGCCGAGTCCCGCACCCGCTCA
>NZ_JAAGPS010000056.1:0-240 GCF_017105025.1 Paraburkholderia sp. Ac-20336
TAGATAAGACTGTGGAGAGAATGAGGAGATATGAGAAGTATAAGGGAGCGAGGATAGACTAGCAGTGAAGGACTAATAGTATACATGACAGGTATCACAAGAGTACGATGCAGAAATTGGTAGGTACGAGTACTGAGTGAATAACGTTGATGATGTATTAACAAGTATTACGACAGGATAGTTTTGTGTAATAGGACATTAGGACTGACAAGGACTGTTTTTTTTTTTTTTTTAATGCTC
>NZ_JAAGPS010000057.1:0-44839 GCF_017105025.1 Paraburkholderia sp. Ac-20336
TGGCGCCGCCCGCGCCCACCAGCAGCGCGCGCTTGCCGCGCAGGTCGCAGCCTTCGTCGGCGAGTGCGGCGACAAAGCCGGCGCCGTCGAACATGTCGCCGTGCCAGCCGCCGTCGGGCGTGCGGCGCAAGGTGTTCACCGCGCCGAGGAACGCCGCCTGGTCAGAAAGGCTCGCGCAGAATTCCGTCGCGCTGAACTTGTGCGGCACGGTGATGATGACGCCGTCGACATTGCGCATGCACGCAACGCCCGCGAAGAACGCGGCGAGATCGGCCGGCGCGACGTGCGCGGGCACCACGAGCGCGTCGCGGCCCGCTTCGCGCATTGCTGCCGTCACGCCTTTGGGCGAACGCACCTGCGCGATCGGATCGCCGACGATGTAGTAGACGCGCGTGGCGCCGCTCAGGCCTTCGTCGAGCGAAACCGGTGTGGCCGCGACGGCCTCGGCGGGCGTGGAAGAGGGGGAAGTCATGCTGATTTCATCTCCTGGGTTGTGCTGGCATCATCGTGCACGATGCCGGGCGGTCTTGCGTGCGCGAGCGCGTGCTGCTTCAGGGAGCTCGCGCGGCTTGCATGGGTCGTGCCCCCGAAGCGCCGCCGTTGCGGCGCAATGGCGTTGGCGGGCGGCGTCAGCGGGCAGCCATCGTGCAGCCGATTTCCTGGCGGGTGCCGTAGAGCCGGTCGAGGTCGGTCGGGTTCTTCGGCACCACCGAGACCTGGTTGAGCCAGTCCCACTTGTCGGTGATGTGGTCCTTCACCTTGAACACGGTCCAGCGCCGCAGAAGCTGATGATCCCACGGACGGAAATACGCGGGGCCCATGCTGTCGCCCAGTTGCACCGTTTCGAGGCTCTGCACGATGTCCGGGCCCGAGGTGCTCTTCGCCTCGTTCACGGCCTTGAGCAGCGAGCGCATGGTGAACCAGCCGATCCATGCCTTGTCGGCGGGCGGCTTGCCGTACTTCGCGGTGTACTGCTTGATGAAGGCGATTTCCTCGGGCGAGTGGTCGGGCGAGCTGAAGTGCCACGGTTTGCCGTAGTAGCCGGTTGCGGCGTCGACGCTGATCGACCAGAGGTCGGAGTCGCCGATGATCGGGCAGGCCACCGGAATCTGGTTCTTCATGCCCATTTCGGCGTACTGCTTGAGGAACGTGGAGAGGTCGCCGCCGGGCAGGCCGAGCAGCACGACATCGGGCTTCGACTGGCGGATCTTGAGGATGAACGCGCTGAAGTCGGTGGTGTTCAGCGGCGTGACGTCCGCGCCGACGATCGTGCCGCCCGACTGCTTGAGCAGGTCCGACATCGAGCGCTGGATGTCCTGCCCATACGCGTAGTTCGCCACGAGGAAGTGCCATTTCTTGCCGATCGCGAGCAGCGACGGCGCGAGCGCGCGGCAGGTCACGGGCGTCGGACTCAGCACGCGGAAGGTGTACGGATTGCAACTGCTGCCGGTCAGCTCGCGCGCGGCGGCATTGGGCGCGATATAGGGCGTTTTGGTGCGCATTGCGACCGACGACATGGCCAGCGACGTGCCGCTGTTCGTGCCGCCGATCACGGCGACCGCCTTGTCCTCTTCGACGAGCTTCTGCATGTTCTGCTGCGCCGACTGCGGATTCGGTTCGTCGTACCAGACGAGGTCGACGCGGCGGCCGCGCGCCTGGTTGCCGGCCTGGTCGAGTGCGAGCTTTACGCCGTTGGCGATCACTTCCCCCTGTTCTGTCCACACGCCCTGCTTGGCCATCAGCAGACCGAGCTTGAGCGGCTGCTCGCCCTGCGCGCGCACGAAGGCGGGCGCCGCGAGCACCGCGGCACCGCCCGCGAGTGCCTTGCCGGCCGTGGCGAGCCACGCGCGCCGCGAGATCGCCGAGGCGGGCGGCGTTTCTGCCGTCGACGTTTCGGGGGCCGAAAGGTGGGTGTCCTGTGAGTGCTTGTCCGTCATGTGTCTCCGCTCCTGCCCCGTTTGAAGGGCCTGCTTCGTTGTGGTCGGCACATCGCGCAAAACGGCTGTGCCCGAAAAAAGCCAAAGTGAATCTTGATTCAAAGTGGAATAGTATTCAACAATTAAAGAGAATTTCAAGGTATCGGGGTAATCACCCGTAGCGGCGCTCCGGTGCCGATCTGTTCAACCGAAGCAAGGAGAGATGCGCAATGGCAAGGAGACGTATGGCGGTGATCGGCGCGGGTGCGATCGGCCGGATGCATGTAGAGCGCGCGCGGCTGCATCCGCATGCGCAAGTGGTGGCGATCGCGGACCCATCGCCGGCCGCGGAGCAGTTCGCGCGTGCCGAAGGGCTGCGCTGGTTTGCCGACTACGCGGCGCTGCTCGACGAAGTGCGCCCCGAAGGCGCTATCGTCGCCACGCCGAACGCGACGCATGTGGATGTCGGTCTCACGTGCGTCGCGCGCGGCGTGCCGGCGTTGCTCGAAAAGCCCGTCGCCGATCGCGTGGAGGACGCACTGCGGCTGGACCGCGCCGCGCGCGAGGCGAACGTGCCGTTGCTGGTGGGCCACCATCGCCGCCACAATCCGATCCTGCGCCGCGCGCGCGAGATCGTGCAGTCGGGGCGGCTCGGCAAGCCGGTGGCGGCCAACGCGCTTGCCACCTTCTACAAGCCCGACGGCTACTTCGGCGTGCAGTGGCGCCGCGAGACCGGCGGCGGTCCCGTGCTCATCAACCTGATTCACGACATCGACATCATGCGGTTTCTGTTCGGCGAGATCGTCGAGGTGCAGGCGCAGACGTCGAGCGGCGTGCGCGGTTTCGCGGTGGAAGATACGGCTGCCGTGCTGCTGCGTTTCGCGAGCGGCGCGCTTGGCACGCTCGTCGTGTCCGACACGGCGGCCGCGCCGTGGAACTGGGACCTCGTGGCGGGTGAGGCCGCGCATTACCCGCGTCAGCAGGAGAACGCGCACTTCCTGATCGGCACGGACGCGTCGCTCACGCTGCCGCAGCTCGACGTGTGGGAATACCGCAGCGGCAAGGGCTGGCACGAGCCGTTGACGGTGGAGCGCAGCACGCCGCATGCGGGCGATCCGTATCACGAGCAATTGCGCCACTTCGCCGCGGTGATCGCAGGCGAGGAGGCGCCGGTGTGCGCCGTGGACGACGGCGCGCGCACGCTCGCGGCGACACTGGCGGTGCACCAGGCGGCCGCGGCACGCGCGCCCATTGCGCTCGATCTCGCTGAAGCCGTGCGGCGATAAATACTCAGGATGGCTGATGACCGTGGCGATAGAACGCCACGGTCTCGCGCAGGCCGTCTTCGAGCGAGGTTTGCGGCAGGCCGGGCAGCAGGCGCGCGAGCGCGGGATCATGGGGAAACGCACTGGCGATCGGCAGCGGCGGCCCGCTCGCATCGATCTGCGCACCCGGAACGATGGCCGTGATCCTGTCGATTAACGTGCTGATCGACGTTATCTCGCCCGCCAGCGTGAACGCGTGCGCGCCCTCGAAGTCGTGCAGCAGCGCTGTTTCGTAGGCCGCGGCGACATCGTCGGCGAAGATGAGGCCCGTCGAGCCGCCGAACGGAATCGTATAGCGTTCGCCGCGCGCGGCCGCGCGGCAGGCGAGGCTCGGTCCCGCGCTCGAGCCCGATTCGCGCCCCGCGCCGTAGACCACGAGCGGCCGGAAGCCGATGCTCGCGATGCCGTGGTCGTGCCAGTACGCGCGGGCGGAGCCTTCGCAGGCGAGCTTGAAGGCGCCATAGTGCGTTTGCGGCAGCGGCGTCGCGCCGTCGTCGGGGCCGAACACGCCCGCGCTGCTCGCGTAGAGCACGCGGCGTATACCCGCCGCGCGTGCGGCATCGAACACGTTCAGCGTGCCGAGCAGGTTGATCTGTGCGCCGCGCACGGGATTCACCGCGCAATCGGGCGTGAGGATGCCCGCGAGATGAATGGCCGCGTCGCAGCCTTCGAGCGCACGGGCGGTGTCGTCCGCGCTGGCGATATCGCCGGTGCGCCACTGCACCGAGGCCGCGCGCTCGGGCGACAGCGTCTCGATGAGCCGCGCGTTCGCGCGCAGGTCGAACGCGACGCAGTCCATGCCGCGCGCCAGCAGCCGCTTCATGATCCACGCTCCCAGAAAACCGCTGCCGCCCGTGATCAGTACCCGCATTGTCCTGTCTCCATGTTGTTCATCATGTCACAAATTTTTGCTGAGCCGTATTTGTTGAATACTATTCCATATAGAAAATTAATTCCACAAATCTGCGCGATGGTGCTGCTCGGGAGCGCACGTCACGAGAGGGCGGTTTGTGACCGTAAATCCAGGGCATTGACCGCGAGCACGCCCATGCGAATCTGCTTGAATTCCAGTGTGGAATTGTGTTCTCATTTGGCTATTACGATAACGATGAGAAAGCTAAATGGCAGGGAATCTTGAGCGTGCGCTGGCCGTGCTCGAACTGTTGGCGAAGAATGGCGGCCGCATGCCGCTGGCCACGATTGCGGACACGCTGAACATTCCGCGCAGCGGCACGCACCGGCTCCTCTCGATGCTGATCGACGAGGGCTTCGTGCGCCAGGACGAAGAGCATGGCGAGTATCTGCTTGCCATGAAGCTCGTTTCACTGGCGTTGATCTATCTCTCGACGAGCGGGGTGTTCGACATTTCGCAGCCGGTACTGGACCGGCTGGCCGAGGCATCGGGCGAACTGGCGCGGCTTGGCGTGGTGGAGGGCGATCACCTTACCTTCGTCGGCAAGGCGCAGGGAGCGAAGTCGGGCTTGCGCTACGACCCGGACATGGGCAGCAACCCGCCGCTGCATTGCACGGCCAGCGGCCAGGCGTGGCTTGCCACCCTGCCGGACGAGCGCGCGATCGAACTGGTGTCGAGGCAGGGCGGGCTCGGCGCGAAAACGCGGAACGCGCCGCGTGCGCCGAAAACGATCCAGCAATTCCTGAAGGACCTGAACGGCGCGCGCCAGCGCGGTTACGGTGTCGCTATCGAGACCTACGAGGCCGGTATGACGTCGATTGCGGCGGCGGTGCGCAATCCCGTTACTCATGAGGTCGTGGGCATCGTGAGCCTCGCGGGTCCGAGTACTCGCTTGCCGGAGTCGCGTCTGAAAGAGCTCGCGCCGCATTTGCTCGAAGCCGCAACGGATATGGGCGCGGCCACGCTGACTTCGCGATATTTCAAGCAGAGTACCGTGGCCGGTGCCGATCGAACGTAAGCCGCCGGGCAATTCACCTTGAGTTCCGTTGAAGTGAACCGCTCCAGCGGTAAAGACCAATCTGACCGAATTTCCGGGCCCATCTCTGATTTTTCAGGTGATTTTTTTGCCACTCAGCGTATAAGCCTCCTTGATGATCTCAGGCGCGATTGCCGCGGCGTTGGCGACGTTCGCCCCCAAAGACCTCGCGACGCCAGCAGCCAGGATCTCTTTGCGCAGTCCGATCGTCTCCTTATCTCCGGACTTCTCCAGGTGATAGAGGTCGTAACTCGCTGAGTATTGGTCCAGCACGGGCTCGGGAGTCCACTCTGGCGCACCGGGCCTGAGATTCCGTGCGTAAGTTTCATTGACTGCTTCTGAAGGCGATGTGAACCCAGCCAGGGCCGCAACGCCTTTTTGGGCCTCGGCCAAGATACCCTTCGCCTCGAGTGAACTATAAGACGCAATCACGACAGGGTGCATCTCACTGGAGTATTTACCGTCTTCCGCGAAGATTGCCGGTCCATCCGCCCACGGATCAATCACCACATTACCAGGATGTCGCTGTGCTGACGCCGGATCACGGGCGAGTTCCGTCCACGCATGGTCATTACGGAAGTCAGTCACCCGTTGAGCGCTCTGATCAGGTTCCATGACAGTGCTAAGCATCGCCGCAGCGACCTCGGAATGTTCACCGCAATTTCCCGCTCCCGTGAACATCGCAGTTGCCGATATCTCTCCGGTTTTGGCAGCGGAGCCAGTCCGGCCTCCGAATAGCTGTTCGAACGCCGCTCCTGCGGGTATTTGCCTGGCCTGGAGCGTTCGAGCGGCAGCCGTGCGGACGATGGCCGCTTGTGAGTCGCTTTTGACATTGCCACGGCCGTGATTTAACGCTTCGCGGGTCAGTTCAAGTGCTTTCTGTCCATTTTCCAGATCGGCAAGGTCAGCACCTTCTACATGTTGTCTTTTTGCCGCACGGAGGAACAAGTACCCCGCCATCTCGGCCCGGATGGCGCTTGGACCGTTGCTGCTGGGGTCGCGTTTGGGAAGCGCTATTTTTCGCGAGGTGCGCGGCTGGGGCGGCCGGCTCATGAGCTCCGACAATACCCCCTCTAGAGTCGTAGGTTGAGTGACATCCGACTTTGGATGACTTTCAGGCCTGACCGGAGAGGCAGCGTGACCTATGGGCCCGCCTGATGGTGACAGTCGGATTATTGGCATGACGTATTCTCCGGCAAGGTTGGAGAGAAGTAACGCGCAGACTAGCGCACGGAACAATCGTATTGTTTCACGTTGACTTTAATGCACGCTTCACCCCAGACATGACTCGACGCGAAGCTCTTGCGCAGATCACGAACGTCTGCGGGGTTCCGATAACGCGTTGTTGGCCGAGCGCGGGTTCGGATGACTGAATCGTTTTTGTCACCGCTCCACCATGGCACCTTGACCACATCGCCGCGTCGGCGTAGGAATACGAATGAGTGGCCACTGTGTATTTTTTAAACACTATTGGCGTCTGTGCGTAAATCTGCACACCGCTTCGCGTTAGCGGGCCATTGCCAGGCGCATGCGGCGGATACTCGGGCGAGGTGTCCGACATACATGCGTTATCAAGGCATGGTGCGTGCCCTGATATGGGCTGTAAGGAGCAGGTTCATGCCAAAAATTTTCGGTCTCAACCCAACTGCAATCGTAAGAAGTCGCCTTGCCGATGTTCCCAACAGTGCTCCCGCTGCGACGGAGCGCGGCGGGAAACAAACCGGTGGGATTCTGGATGGTCTCGCATCGCGAAATCAGTTGCACGCATCGCCGGATCGCCCTTCTACCGGGTTGAAGAAGTTCATGGCGAATCAGGTATTCGGCAACGCGACTGATCGCAAAACGCTCGAACCTTGGCAACAAAGGAAAATTCGAGTGGGAATTGCCACCGGGCAGATCGAACCGGTGAAGATCAAGGGGAATGCCGGGGAATTGGCCGGGCACCTTTATAAAGCGACCTCTGACGAGAAAGCCGGAAAAGTCGCCTTGGTCCTGTCCGGATCAGGGGAGCCGGCAGAGATGCAAGTACCGGATATCGCGGATAAGTACCGAGAAAATGGAGTCGATGTCCTCGCGATAAACTATCGTGGCTTTGGTGCCAGCGAAGGAACGCCCAGTGAGAAAGGCCTCTATCAGGATGCTGAGGCGATGCTCGATCACTTGACGCATACGATGAATGTTCCGGCGGAAAATGTGTTGGTACACGGTTACTCAATGGGTGGCCCCGTTGCAGCACATCTTGCTACCAAAGCACGGTCGGAGGGGCTCAGCCTGGGCGGACTCGTCCTGGATCGGCCGATGCCAAGCACGTCTAAAGGGGTGCGTGCTCACTTTCCAAAAATAGGTGCTATCCCGGGGCAACTCGCCAAGCAGTCCGTTGGCGCGCTGAGCGTGGAGAAGAATCTCCAGGGTCAACCGGCAGGTACGAAGGTCGTGATGATGACCGATAGCGACGGATTGGGCAGGGAAGGTGAGTTGCTACGGGAACGCTTGCTCACGCGTGGATTCGACGTGTCCGGCAGTCAGGTCGATGCCGCGCATGACGAAAGTAATGTCGTCATGCGCGGCCAGTTCAGCGCAATCCAGCAAGCGTTTCTGCCTTCCGCGCCCACTCGACCGGCTCAGCCTGCCGTATCGTCACAGCGTCACGATGCACCGCAGGTCAGCGAACAGGATCAATTCATCGAGGACTTCAGCTACCTCAAGGATTATATTCAGGTTAGCTAATAATGAATTAATAACGCGTGAAAATTTTCCGATAATATAAAATGAAATTGCATGGAATCGCTGCGAAACTGCTTGATTTCAAGAGCACAGAACCGAATGGGCCGGTGTTGATTTCGCGCCCTTTTGACGTACGTGCGAATACGCCTCAGGCGCTTCAGGGATTGAAATCCATGCAACGCAAAAATTTGATGGAGGAGTACGTTTTTCTCGATGTGCCATTCGTTCATCAGCAGCACATCAATTTGTGTGGTGATGCAAGTGTCAACATGCTTCTTGCGTATCACGGCAAGACGACGAATGATCTGGCGAAAAATCCCCGAGGCATACTTTCCGGTCTTACCGTCAGTGGCATTATCGCCCAGATAAAAGAGAAAGGCCTGCAGCCCACTCACGTTCGGTTGCCGACGGCTCGAAGGGCCGAATGCAAGGCAAGCTGGCAAAACGGTCCTCTTTGCAAGGCGCTTGATAGGCACGGGCCCATCATATGTATGGGCAGACTGCCGGGCGATGTCGTCGATCACTGCATTGTATTGATCGGTGCTTCCGATGAAACTGTTGTGTACCACGATCCGTGGAGCGGACCTCGCTGTACAAAAACGCTTGAACAATTCAACGCGTTCCTTGATTGGAGTGATCCGTATACGATGATCGCCGGAAGCGGGCGAAGGCTAATCGGCCAATCGTCTTTATCTTCAGCGCAAAGCTAAAAGTCTCGAAGATCACTACCCGCACCGGAACCATTCAGGCTCGGCAACGCAAATAGCTGGTTCCTGACGACGGAAGCGGCGCCGATAGCGGCTCCGTCCACGCCGAGCCGTGTGATGTAGATCGGCGGCGCCGTGAAGCCGTGCATGAGGTTGCTCGCCAGCGCCCGTTTCACCCTCTGTTCGACGCGAGGGAACACTATGCTCAACGGTCCGCCAAGGACGATCTTTCCGGGGTCCAGCACATAGACAAGATTCAGGATGCCCGTTGTCAGGACGTTCGCCCATTCATCAAATGTTTCTTCGAGTGCAGGTGTGCGGCCGGTATGGTCCGTGCGTGCTAGCCATTCGAGACCGCGCTCGAAACTCTGATCTTTCGGCAGGAACGCGCGGAAACGTTCATAGCCCGCGAGCAGTTCGAACGTGTGCGACGCGATCGCGCCCGGAGTCGCCCCCATCACCATATGCCCCAGTTCGCCCGCGTAGCCACGCGCACCTTCGAGGATGCGTCCCTGCTGAACGATCGCGCCACCGAGACCTTCGGTCAGCAGAATCAGCAGCATGTTTTGCGCATCCTGCTCGCGAGCCATCGTGCGTTCGGCGTTCGCAAAGGCGACAGCGTCGTTGCAAACCGTGATGGGCCACGCCAGATCGCTGCGTGCGGACAGTATCTGTTTCAACGGCACATCGCGCCAGCGCAGGAACGGCGCGATGACCACGCGGCCGCCACGATCGACGAGTCCCGGCACCGAAACGCACAGGCCCTGAACGCGGCTCGGCTCGACGCCGCTCTCCTGCAGAAGACGTGCGGACAGGTTCGCGATCTGCTCGACCACGCGTTCGACGTTGTCCGCATGAGCCTCGATGGAATCGCTGAGCCGATGCGCGATGCGCATTTCCAGATCGACCATCACCGCCGTCAGGTTGAGGCTGGAGATATCGATTCCGATGGCGTAGGCGCCCTGCGGATTCAAGCGTATCCCTGATCCTGGCCGGCCAGGCCGGCCGCCCTCCACGCGGTCGGACGTTTCGACAACCAGCCCCGAGTCGATCAACTCCTTGACGGCGTGTCCAATCGTTGCACGCGTCAGACCCAACTCTCGCGAAAGATCCGCACGACTGAGCGTGACGCCGCGCTCAAGCTGTCGCAGACATCGCGCCGTATTGATGTGACGCAGCAGCATGGGGGTTGTCGAGGCGGTTTCCTGTGGCGCCGCCTCGGGCGTTGGGCTGTCCACGCGCGAAGACGGGGCAGGGGTGGTCCAGTCTCCGGGCACGGCCGCCGGCCGTGCCGAGTGAGGATCGAACTGCTTCTCCCGCGCGGCTTTGCGAAACCTGTACAGGTAGCTCTTCAACGTCGCGGTGGTGATGGCGAGCCCATTTTCGTTCAGCACCTTCACGACGTCTGAAATGCGCGCGCCGGCGCTCAGGCGCTGCTCGATGTCGGGCAGGACGCTGCGCAGCCTGGCGGCCTTGCTGCCGGCTTCGATCCCGGTAATGGCTGAGCGGAGTGATTGAGGAGGCTGCATCGTGCGATCCTGTCCAATTTTTTGCATTCTAGACGCATCCTTATCGCATTTCAAATGTATGTATATGACAAAAATAAGCGCGTTAACCCCGAATACATCGATTTTTATATTTGTTTAAAATACAAACAAATAGAGTGCAATCTCGCTGCCGATGCGTGGCTGCCGCCGACGTATTTCGTCCATCTCAACGTTTGACAGGAAACAACATGCTCAGGAATATCGACCCGCTTCTCGGCCCGGAACTGCTTGCGGTGCTGCGTGCCATGGGGCACGGCGAGGATATTGCGATCGTCGATCGCAACTACCCGGTGTTGAGCGCCGGTCCGCAAATCATCCGGCAGGACGGCGCCGACGGTCCGCGTGTACTCGACGCCATTCTTTCGGTTTTACCGCTCGACAAAGGCGCGCAGACGATCACCCGCATGGAGGTACGCAACCAGCCGGCCGAAATCCTGCCGGTCATGAGCGATTTCATTTCGATTGCGAACACCCACGCGCCGCATCTCGGGGTCGATTCGTTGCCGGCGGCCGAGTTCAAGGCGCGGGCCGCGAAAGCGGTAGCCATCGTCGTGACTGGCGAGGCGCGCGTGTACGGGAATATGCTGTTGCGCAAAGGCACCTTGCCGCTGTGAGCGGCAAACGAAAGACAGCATGCCGGTTAAACGGAGGACTTTATGACTGATGCGTTGATAAATTTGCGGTTTCTGGCCGCGTGTGCGATTGCCAGAGAGGCGGGGCAGTTGATCCGCAGGCGTTTCCTTGCGCGCGACGATGCATTGAATTTCAAGTTCAAAGGTCCTCAGGACTATCTGACCGAAACGGACGGAGAAGTCGAGCGACTGATTGCTGCGCGACTGGCCGCCTCGTTTCCCGACGACGGCTTTTTCGGCGAAGAGAGTGGCGGCGAAGCCGGCGATCGCGTGTGGATCGTCGACCCGATCGACGGAACGGCCGATTTCGCGCGCGGCGTGCCTTATTTCTGCGTGTCGATTGCATTTGTCCAGCATGGCAAGACGGAGATCGGCGTGCTGTACGACCCGATGCTCGACGAGTTGTTTGCCGCGCGCAAAGGGCACGGCGCCACCATGAATGGGCAGCCCATCAAGGTCAGCGCGATTGCGGACATACGTCAGTCCGTCGTCGAACTCGGGTGGTCGTCGCGCGTTCCGTTCGAGCCTTATGCCAAGGTTCTGGAGAAGCTACATTCGCTGGGCGCGGGCGTGAAGCGGCGCGGCTCCGGCGCGCTCGGCATCGCCTATGTGGCCATGGGGCGGCAGGATGCCTACTGCGAACTGCATATCAACTCATGGGATGCGGCGGCAGCCGTCCTGCTCGTCGAAGAAGCGGGCGGATGGGTCAATGACTTCCTCACGAAAGAATGTCTCACGCGGGGCAATCAGGTCGTTGCCTGCACGCCGGGACTGCGTGGCTGGCTCGAAACCGTGCTGAGCGTATAGCCAAAGCGTGGAATGCATCCGGTCGTTTTATCAAGGAGAGGAACAGTGCAGGAGAATTCGGTGAACCCCTTTGCATTGAAGGGGGAAATTGCTCTTGTCACGGGCGCAACACGAGGAATCGGCCGCGCGTGCGCGAAGGCCCTTGGCGAAGCGGGCGCAGCCGTGGCGCTCGGCTGCCGCGACATGCAGGCCGGCGCCGACGAGGCGCAAGCATTGCGCGATGCCGGCATCAACGCGGTCGCAGTGCAGATGGACATGATGTCGATCGAGTCGATCGAGCAGGCCGTGTCGATGGTAGAGACGGAACTGGGTCCGCTGTCCGTGCTGGTCAATAACGCAGGTCACAGCCGCCCGGCGCCCGCCATGGAGGTCAAGACCGGCGACTATGACGCGATGTTCGATCTGAACGTCAAGGGGGCTTTTTTCGCCTCTCAGGCCGCCGCGCGCAAGATGGCAACGCGCGGTCGCGGGTCGATCATCAACATTGCATCGCAGGCCGGGTTCGTCGCTCTCGATGGCGAGTCGATCTACTGCATGACGAAAGCCGCGATGATTCATATGACGCAATGTCTCGCCGTCGAATGGGCGCAGCATCACATCCGCGTCAACGCCGTTGCTCCCACGTTCATCCGGACGGACAGCACCAAAGGCTGGCTCGAGAACGAAGCCACGCGCAATTCACTGCTTGCGCGAATTCCGCTGCGCCAGATCGGCGAACCGGAGAACGTGGCGGAACCGGTCGTGTTTCTCGCCTCGAATGCGGCTGCGATGATGACCGGCGCCACGCTAAAGATCGACGGCGGCTGGACCGCCGTGTGATGTGGGGCCCACGGACGCCGTGAGAACGGCGTCCGCCTGCATCGATGTGCCTGATTCATTAAGTTCAGGATTACTGTTTATTCGGTGCGGGACACCGATGGAGAACGCTGTGAGAAAGGATGAAAGGCAATTGCGTATCGGCATATTGGGCTGTGGACCGATTTCGCAGTTTGCACACTTCGAGTCCGTGCAGAAAGCGCGCAACGCCACGTTGTTTGCGGTGTGCGATGTCGACGAAGGTCTCGCGCGACATTTCGGCCAGTTCTACGACGCGCAGAAGATCTATCTCGACTATGACGAGATGCTCGCGGACCCGGAGGTGGACGCCGTCGTGATCGGTACGTCCGATGCGTTCCACGTACCCGCGTCACTGAAGGCACTTGCTGCGGGCAAGCACGTGCTGTGCGAGAAACCCATCGGCGTTTCGGTCGAGGAGGTCGAGCAGCTCGCTCTGGAAGTTCGACGTTCGGGCAAGGTTCTGCAAATCGGCCACATGCTACGCTTCGATCCCGGCATCGAATCGGCGAAGGCATTCGTGCAGGATGAAATGGGCGAGATGCTGGCGCTCAAGGCCTGGTACTGCGATTCGACGCATCGCTATACCAACACGGACGCGATTCAACCCATGCCACGCCAGGGCACGCGCGTGCTGCGTCCGCAAGGCGACCCCAAAGCCGACAGGCAACGGTATTTCATGCTGGCGCACGGCAGCCATCTCGTCGATCTCGCGCGCTATCTCGGCGGCCCGATTCGCGCGGTCGATGCGAGGCTGCGAGAGAAATTCGGCGCTTATTGCTGGTTCGTGGACGTCGATTTCGAAAACGGCACGCTGGGGCATCTGGATTTGACCATCGCGGTTCGCATGGACTGGCACGAAGGGTTTCAGATCTACGGCGAGCACGGTAGCGCGACCGCGAAAATCTATAACCCCTGGTACTACAAGGCGAGCGACGTCGAGATTTTTCACGAGCGTAATGAGACGACCACGCGCGTGCTGGGAGCCGATGGGCATTTCTATCGACGCCAGATCGAAGGGTTCGCGGATACGGTGCTGAATGGCGTCGCGGCACGAGGCGCCGATATCGACGATGGTGTTGCGTCGATCCGGGCAATGGTCGCGATTGCGCAATCGGTGCATAGCGGAGCGCCGGTCGCCCTCGATGAAGTCGGGGGTGCGTTGTGATGACGCCAGGCGTTTTTGCCCGGACGTACGCCGCGAAATACCCCGGCGATCTGTTCGCGCGGATACGTGCCGACGGGTTCTCCGCCGCGCAGTTCAACCTTTCATGTGCGGGTTTTGCGGCATTGCCCGACGCGTTTCCGTCCGGCATGGGGGAGCGTATTGCCCAAAGCGCCAGGGAAGCGGGCCTGACGCTGTGCGCGTTATCGGGTACCTACAACATGGCGTATCCAGACCCTGCACAACGACAACGCGACAGAGCCGGGTTCGAAAACGTGATGCGGGCAGCGCGCGAGATGGGCGTCTCGCTGGTGACCTTGTGCACCGGATCGCGCGATACCTCGAATATGTGGCGCGCTCATCCCGACAACCGCTCTGACGAGGCATGGCATACCCTTCGCGGTGAACTCGATTTTGCGCTGGCACTTGCCGAGGCATTCGATCTCGTGCTCGGTATCGAGCCGGAACCGGGCAACGTGATTGCAGATGCGAGGCTCGCGCGCAGGATACTCGATGAGATGGGTTCGACGCGTCTTGGCATTGTGCTCGACGCCGCCAATCTTCTTCCGCCCGAGGCGCAGCCCCGGCAGAACGAGATCGTTGCGGAGGCTGCGGAACTGCTCGGGGGCAGCCTGTTTCTCGTGCATGCGAAGGATATAGACCGTCATGGCACCGTCGTTCCCGCAGGCCAGGGCGCCGTCGATCTTCCGGCATTCGTCGCCCGGATGAAAGCGGTTGGCTACGATGGTCCGCTCGTCGGCCACAACTTCGAAGAGTCCGATGCGCCCGGCGTGGCATCGTATCTGTCGTCAATCATTCAGGACTGCGCGCGATGACTGGCCGCTACTTTGAAACGGCGGATGGATGCAGGCTGGCATTCGTGGATGAGGGCGAGGGTCTGCCGGTGTTGTGGCAGCACGGGTTGGGCGCGGACCGCAGGCAACCGGCAGAGGTTTTTCCCGCGATCGACGGCATTCGCCGCATCACGCTCGAATGTCGCGGCCACGGTCTTTCCGCGTTAGGGAGCGTCACGGCATTGTCGATCGCACAGTTTGCCGATGATGCCGTGGCCCTTCTGGATCATCTTGGCATCGGGCGCGCGGTCGTCGGCGGCATATCGCTTGGCGCGGCTGTGGCGTTGCGCATCGCGGTGTCGCGCCCCGAACGCGCGGCCGCGCTGATTCTTGCGCGGCCGGCGTGGGTGGACACGGCGGGTCCCGAGCAACTGCAGATCTATCGCGACGTGGCCGATCTTCTCGCGAAACATGGGGCCCGCGAGGGTTTGATGCGACTCGAAGCCGGCGAGCGTTTGCAAGAGATCGAAGTAGTCTCGACCGATAACGCGGCATCGATGCGTGGCTTTTTCACGCGGGCCGATCCGGAGTCGACCATTGCGCTGTTGAGTCGCATTCCCGCACAGGGGCTGGACGTTCAACGCAGCGATATCGGCGGGCTCGATTTGCCGACGCTCGTCGTTGCCAACGGCCAGGATTATGTGCATCCAGTGGAAATGGCGCAGACGCTGGCCGACCTGATTCCGGGTTCGACGTTGAGGATCGTGACGTCGAAATCTGTAAGTCGCAACGAGTACCTCGCCGGGATGGAACGGGCGTTGCGCGAGTTTCTGATGCCGATGCGGAGCACGTCATGACACAGGCCACAAAGAGCTTGCAGACACCAGACGGCGCATCCATTCTCGTGATCGATATCGGTGGTACGAACGTCAAGTTTGGCTACGCATGTGGCGGCCAACCGCTGGCTTATCGCAAGCTCTTTTCGAGCGATGCGCTCAGAGCGGGGGATCCTGTGCAAGCACTGGCACGAATGGTCGGGAATGTGATCGCGGAGACAGGCATCGCGCCACAGACGATAGTCGCCGCCGTGCCGGGATTTATCGACCGGGATGGCGATCGCGTTCTGCATGCCGCGAACATCGGGAGTCTCGATGGCCGGCGGCTGGGTACCGAGCTTGCGCGGCTCGTCGGCTGCACCGTTCTCCTTGAGCGTGACGCGGTATTGGCCCTGCTGGGCGAGACGCGAGCGGGCATTGTTGGGGATGCAAATGATGTTCTCGGCATCTTCTTCGGCACCGGGATCGGTGCGGCTTACGTGAATGACGGCAAGCCGTTTCGCGGCGGCGGCTGGGCGCTGGAAATCGGTCTGATGCCGTTTTGCGCGCAAGGTCCTGTGCCCGAGGGCGTGCGACCGGACTGCCTCGAAGCCTATGCATCCGGGCGTGCGCTGCAAGCTATTGCCGAGCGTAACGGCGTGTCCATTGACGGTGTATTCCAGGCATCGGGGTTCGATTCTTCGTTGGAGAAAGAGCTGTCGCGCTTCGTCGGATATCAGGCGATGGCGGTGGGCGCGGCCATTGCGATGATGTCGCCGTCTGTGATTCTTCTCGGTGGCGGAATCATGGATATGGCCGGCTATCCGCGGGAAGCGTTGACCGAACTCATCGGCCGTTTCGTGCCGATGGCGGAGACGGGACGCACGTTGGATGTGCGCTGGTCCCGGCACGGCTGGACCGCCGTTTTGCATGGGGCATCCGCGATCATCGCGGGGGGCATGGCTACGCTATAGGTAGAAAATAGATTCCCGAATGGTTGGAGGTGCTAAGCAGGATTGCAGTTTTTGAGTGTGCGTTGCTTAATCCATATTTCTATTTTGAAAGAGAAATTCAAAATGAATATGCCTCAGAAGAACGCGTATCGGCAATTCAAAAAAACAGGCAATCTATCGCAAATCTCCGCTTGCTACGAGGAGGGGCGCAACATCCTGTGGGTGATGTTGCACCCGCGGCCGCGCCCCTGCTTCAATGTCGAACTCGTGCGTGAAATTCTCGAACTCGCCCAGGCCGCCCGGGAATCCGATGTGCCGATCGACTTCTGGGTCACCGGCTCAAAGGTTCCGACGATGTTCAATGTCGGCGGGGACCTCGATTTCCTGGCGAAAGCGATTCGCATGGGAAAACGCCAGGAGCTGATGGCCTACGCACAGGCCTGCGTCGACTGCGTGTATGCAGCAGCGCGAGGGTTCGATACCGGGGCCATTTCGCTTGCGATGGTCGAAGGAACCGCACTTGGCGGAGGGTTCGAGGCAGCGCTTGCACATCATTTCCTGCTCGCTCAGCGCGACGTACAAATGGGGTTCCCGGAAATCGCGTTCAATCTCTTTCCCGGTATGGGCGGGTATTCGCTCGTCGCTCGCAAGGCAGGCATGCTGCTCGCCGAAGAGCTGATCGTCGGAGGCGAGTCGCATACAGCGCAATGGCATGCGGAGAAGGGGCTCGTCGATCAGGTATTCAAGCCGGGCGATGCCCAAGCCGCGATGCATACCTTCATCGACAAACTGCGCCCGAAACTGAACGGCATTCGCGCCATGATACGCGCGCGCCAACGCGTGTTGCCGTTGTGTCGTGCGGAATTGCTGGCGATTACTGAAGACTGGGTCGAAGCCGCCTTCGATATCAAGGAGAAAGATCTCGCCTTCATGGAGCGTCTCGTCGTCATGCAAAACCGGCGCTCGTCCAGTTTGCAAATGGGGTCTACGAATTTTTTCGAAAACGGGTAGGTCCGGTAGGGTAGGCAGTGGGCAGGGGCGTATTACGAAGGTGCGAGCTGTTTTCTTCGGTACGCCAACTGACCGCGTGTGATGCCGAGAATCGCGGCTGCCCGTGAGGCATTACCTCCGGCCTGATCGACCGCGGCGCTGACCATCGTCCTTTCCATCTGAGCGAGAGTGACGCCATGGCGGCGCATGAGTTCGCTCACGATTGCCGAGTGATCCGGTTCCGCCTCGTCCCGATGCAAAGCGGGAGCCGCTTCTGCGGTGCTCTTTTCCGAAGGAATCGACACGATGTGATCCGTTTGCGTACGCTCGCGCGAAAGCTCCTTCATCGTAATGACATGTGAAAGGTCGAGCGGCCGGTCGTTGTCGCTGAGAATGATTGCACGCTCGAGGACATTCGAAAGCTCACGGATATTGCCGGGCCAGGGGTACGAGAGCAGCGTGGCCATGGCTTCCGGCGCGAGTCCGTGGACCTGGCGGTCGTAGGCCTTCGAATAGCGCTCGACGAAGTGCGCAATAAGCACCGGGATATCTTCCTTGCGTTGCCGCAGCGGCGGAATCTGAATCGGGAAAACATATAGGCGGAAGAACAGGTCTTCCCGGAAATGGCCTGCACGCACGGCGCCCCAAAGATCCTCGTTGGTTGCGGCAATGATGCGAACGTCAGCGTGCCGGGCCGTGCCGCTGCCGAGGCGTTCGAACTCTCCCGTTTCCAGTACGCGCAGCAATTTGCCTTGCGCGGTAAGCGGCAGGGTCGCGATCTCATCCAGAAACAGAGTGCCATTCTCGGCGAGTTCGAAACGCCCTGCACGGGCGGCCTCGGCACCGGTGAAAGCGCCGCGCTCCACACCAAACAGTTCGGCTTCCATCAAGCTCTCGGGAATGGCCGCGCAGTTTATGGCCACGAACTGCTGCGCCGCCCGGTGACTCCGCTCGTGCAGCAGGCGGGCCAAAGCGCTCTTGCCGACGCCGCTTTCCCCCAGCAACAGTGCGGTCGCCCCGGTTGGTGCCACACGGTTGATCTTCTGGACAACAGCCTGGAAAGCCGGCGACATGCCAACTATCTCCGACTTACCCTTGGACTGTTCATGCGGGAGTGCCGCCACGCGTCGCTTTTCTCTTCTTTCCTTTGCCTTGAAATCAGGCACATGATCCATGACTGGCGCGTTCAGGAACTGCAGCTCCGTCTCCGGATCGGCCCATTCGCTTGCCGGCTGGGCGATGACATGGCACACGTCGTGCCCCATTGCCCGACAGCCGATTTCCCGCACGAGGATCAGCTTCCCCATGCAGGCGCTCAGGAAGCCGCTTGCGTATCCGGTCTGTAGCCAGCATGCGGGCGTCGAACTGAAGCTATGCGACAGTCGGTGGTCTTCGTCTTCGAATGAATGTTCCCACAGGAATTCCAGACGGCAGCGCCCTTGCGTCACGTCCAGGTCCGCGCTGATCAGCTTGGAGAGGGCGACCCCCTGTAGCGCATGAAGCTGCGGGCCTCGCGCCAGCAAATCGAATATAGCGGCGCCCGGTGCATGAAGTTGTAGTGCTGTCTCCGCGTCGCGTGTGCCTGAAGAAAACCCGATGCGAGTCAGGATCGCTCTGGCGGAATAACTGCCGAGTGAGGCAATCAGTTCGCCGCGCAAATCGTTGAGCGCGGCGAGATGCATCATGATCATGCGCTGCTTGCCCAGATAGATCTGCGCCCGCTCGGGATTGAAATGGAGCTTGTCTTTGAGTAGTGCGATATCGGGGAAGTCCATGCGGCTGAGTGCTTTCGGCATCGATGTCTCCCTTGGCTTGCCGGGCGGCCTGCCAAAGGAGGTTAAAAATTTTGCAGTGGGGCATCATTTTTTTTCAGGTACCGCGAAAAATCAACCGCGACCGATTTGTGGTTTTATATTGCAATGCAGCATTATCGATGTTCTAAGTTTTATATTTTTTCATAGTTTTAACGGAAAATGAGAAATGATGCGACGCATCATTTTTGTGATGGCATGATGATTGCTTGATAGATCCGGCGGCGCGATAGTGGCTGCGCAAGAAACCCCTTGAAGGAGCAGTAATCATGTCGGAGCTTTCAAGCCTGGGATACACCGTGTTCCAGGTGAGCAATTTGAGGAAATGGGAGGATTTTGCAGTTGACGTGCTTGGCCTGATGGCGGGCCAGCGAAATTCCGGTTCACTTGGCTTGCGTATGGACGAGTACGCGCAGCGCATCCTGCTGGAGGAGGGGCGCGACGACGACATTGCCGCGGCAGGCTGGCAGTTCGATACGGAGGACGAGTTGCATGCCTACATCACGCGACTGAAGAGCACGGGTCTTCCGGTCCGCGATGGCGGCAAGGACCTTGCCGCGAGCCGGCAGGTGGAGCGTGTCTTCTGTTGCGACGACCCGAATGGCTTCGTCCATGAATTTTATTGCGGCCCGACCTATGCCCCGGGTTCTGCGCCGTTTCACTCGGCGCGACTAAAGGGAGCGGGATTCGAGACGGGACGCCTCGGCATGGGACATATCCTGCCCGTTTCGAAAGACTACGTTAGGTCGCTCGACTTCTATAAGAACGTGCTCGGCCTTCGTATCAGCGACACGATTCGCGATTCGCATACCATGCCCGGTGTGATGATCGATGCGACTTTTTTTCACACGCGAACGGGGCGCCATCATTCGCTGGCCACAGCATCCATGCCTTTCCCGAAGCGGCTGCACCACGTGCTGCTTGAGGTGCAGAGCATCGACGATGTGGGTATGGCCTATGACCGCTGCCTGAATGCCGGTCTGACGATCCACGCGGGATTGGGACATCATCCCAATGACCAGATGTTCTCCTTTTACGTCCAGACGCCGTCGGGTTTCGGACTCGAGTATGGCTATGGCGGTGTCGTCATCGACGACCTTGCGTGGGAAGTGAAAAACTACAGTCAGCTGAGCGACTGGGGCCATCGGCCTCCGGCCATGTCCGTGTAAGCGGTTCGCGTTCGGGCAGACTGTCACGACGACGCGATTCCACCAAAGGTATTCCGTGCAGCGCACCGTGCGAGTGACACGGTGCGGTCCGTGCATCACGAATAACGGATCGGTTCTTCAATTCAGGAATACAGAATATGGCTGAAACTGCGCTAGCGAAAACGCCGGTGCCGCGCATCGATACGTTGCCGGATTGCTTCCGACAGGGAATGCGCCGCCTGGCAGCCGGCGTTTGTGTGCTGACGTCCGATCTGGACGGGATGCCGGTCGGGTTGACGGCGACGGCCGTGACCTCGTTGTCCGCGGAGCCGCCGCGCCTGCTGGCTTGCGTGAACCGCAAGGTGTCCACGTATACGGCCTTCGAAAAGGCGCGTGCTCTATGCGTGAACGTGCTGTCCGCGAGCGACGTGGATATCGCTCGACGTTTTGCAGGGATGGTGCCGGATGTCAGCGGGCCGGATCGATTCGCGACGAGTATGTGGAAAGGCAAGGTGCCGGCATTGTCCGGCGCACTGGCGAGTTTCCAGTGCCACATAGCCGAGATGGTCCAGGCAGGCACGCATTCCATTTTGATTTGCGACGTGGAGAGTGTCGTTGTAGGAGAAGTCGACACAGCGCCGCTCGTGTACGCGCACGGGCAGTTCAGCGCGCTTGTCGACGATTCGAGTGTTAAGGAGAAGGAAGGAAATGAATGTCGCTAACGAAATGATTTACGCGCCGTCGGTGAAGGAACTGGTTGCGCGCGCCAACGCAATGATTCCTGCACTACGTGCCAGCGCCGCTGAAGTAGAACAGGCGCGCAGTGTGCCAGCAGAGACGATCGAGGCCTTCAGGCAGGCCGGTTTCTTCAAGATACTGCAACCGAGGCGCTGGGGGGGATGGGAAATGGACCCGGGCGTATTCTCCAGGGTACTGATGGAACTTGGTAGAGGGTGCCCATCCAGCGCGTGGAACATGATGATTCTGGGTGTCCACCAGTGGGAGTTCGGTACGATGGACCCGCGCGCGGGGGAAGCATTGTGGGCAACGGACCCGAATATCCTGGTCGCTTCGTCTTATGCTCCGTTCGGGAAATGTCGCCGGGTGGAAGGCGGATGGCTCGTGAGCGGCGAATGGCGAACCTCCAGTGGGTGCGATCACGCCGAAGGCGGTGCCATGCTGGGTGCGTTTGCGTTCGACGAAAAAGGCAATCCTCGCGATCACCGCGCCTTCCTCGTGTCGCGCGACGACTACGAGATTATCGACGACTGGCATGTCGTCGGACTCGGCGGTACCGGGAGTAAGAGCGTGCGTATCAAGGGCGAGGCATTCGTGCCGGATTATCGTTCGCACAGCATCGTCGACTATCGGAAATCCAACCGGCCGGAGCCGTATCTGTACCCGTTCAGCCAGGTTTTCTATGGGGCGGTGTCGTCGGTCATCATCGGCTACGCACGCGGCATGATCGATCTGTACATCGAACAGATGACGTCGCGCCAGAATGTCATGGGGCCGGGGGGCGCGGCACAGAACCCGTACGTGAAGGACAAGCTCGGCAACGCCGCATTGCTGGTCCGCTCGGCACAGGCACGCCTCGCGCAGGTCTATGCGGACGCATCGGCTCACGTTAGCCAAGGCGAGTTGGTGCCTCTGAACGATCGCGTCTATCACGCCCTTGAAATTCAGCGCTGCGGCAAGGATTGCCTCGATGCTTCGCTCATGCTGTGGAAGAAGCTCAGTGCGCGCGCGGTTGCGCTGAGCAACCCGGCGCAATTGTGGATGCGCGCCATGCTGGTCGCTGCCAACCATATTACCCAGAACGAAGACGATACGGCGGGTGTGCTTGGCGGGTATCTGCTTGGCCAGGGTGTTCCGCCATTCCTGTTCGGTTTGCCGGAAGCGCAGTAGTACCAGACACGCCCCGGAAAAGCCGCGCTATGGGCGCGGTTTGCCGGGGCGTCCGCGAGAGGTGAACGCGGTGGCATGAGTGAACGAGGGCACGCGTGATATTCGCACCGAAGCGACCGGAGGAGCTTCAGAAGTTCGACATCGTTTGAGAGATCGGCGCGCCCTGCTCCTGGCTCAGTTTCGGGGGACTGGGAGTCCAGCAGGACACAGGGCAAGCTTCAGCCCACGATCTGGCAGTTTGTTGAAAAGTGCCCCGTTTTGATAACCAGAGTGCTGGCTAAGGGGGCTTACGCAATTTGTACCGAGTCACCTGCTTTGGCAATAGTCATTTCGTTTTTCTGAAACATGCTTCGCATCAACGGAATATCTCGAACGAGGTTCGATCGATCATTTCCACTCGTACTCCTCCCGGCATAAGATCCGCAAACGTTTCCGCTGCATTGTCGGGAGTATCTCCGCAGGCGCGAACGGCGGACGACTATGTGAGACTGCAGCCGTGGAATTTCACATGTGGGAGAGCACCAACAACGTATCGCCGTTCCTGAGTAACGTTTATCAAGGTTTTGGCTCTAACCGGCGGTGGATCGAATGAAACTGACCAGCAATATCATCAAGGGAATGGGATTTGGCACGGAAACGCGCCAGATAGACAAACGAGAGCAGCCAAGTCCGGCCGCAACCTCGAAGACAGCGGGCCCGCTATCAGATCTTTCGCAAATAGGCAGACATCGGAAGCTGGTCAAAGCGCGCCCGCCAAGACCGGCTATTTCTTCCCTGGTCTTGTCGACGGCCCGATTGGTCGGTGTTCCGACGTCCCGCGAGAAGCTTGCCGGTGGGCTGGAGGCCCCCCCCAAAAAGCCTTCCAGCTCTTCCGAGAAATATCAAACAGTGGGAATGCGCAAGACCGGACTGGAAAAGGATTTGAATAATGCGCTTGTCGGCTCAGCAGTTCCTTATCTCTCGGAGAAAGAAAGTGCGAAATTTCTGGTGCAGGTCAAGGACGGTCACTTATACCAGGAAGCGAGTGGAGAGATGGAGCGTCTAAGTACTAAAGGGCCACCAATCCAGCGGACCATTATCTTTTTGTCATGGATGGACGTGGACGTGTGTTCGCTGCGCCATCACGAAAGGTCACACACCATTCCGCATTCTTGTCAGGCAATCCAGTCGCAGCGGCAGGTTCCTTCAAGGTGGAGGAAGGGCGGATTGTCGCAATCACCGATCAAAGTGGACACTATGCGCCACCTCGCGAGTACTCGGGCCAATTCGTGAAGGAGATGAAGCGCAAAAAGGCCGATATGTCCACTGTCGACTTAGACTACATGGGCTCATCCAAAAAGGATATCAAGAAGGCTAGCAAGACCTTGGGCGTTAGTTTTGAACGGCTGTATCCCGATGGTCCAAAGAAGCAAAACTATTAGCTTCGTGTGCAAATCGGGAAAATTGTCGTCGCGCGTTGCATCGCAACTCAAATCGTAGGATTGCGCGACAGACGTCTTCGAGTTCTCGCTTACCCAAAAAAAGCCGCCGCACCGGTCCCCATCCCGCCGCCCCCCACCCAACCATTCATTTCGCCCCACGCGACGAAACTTCGGATGCGAGCCGGAATGCTCCGACGCTCCGCATACAGTGATCGTGGTTTACAGACCGTTATAAGCCCTCACGGGCGATCACGCGAACGGTGCTTCTCAAACGGACTCAATTCTTGGAGTGTCGACCATGTCCAATCTGGCGATTCAGAACCCGTACCAGGCCGGTTCGCTGAATGGTCTGGATACAGGTAGCTTCGGCGCCGGCAATGCCGGCCAGGAGCAACTGATGTTGGAATTGCTGCAGGAAATCCTGCAGATCCTGAACCAGACGTACCAGAACCAGAACGGCAGCGGCGGTGATGGCAGTGGCGGTGGCGCGCCCTCGGTCGGCGGTGCGGGCGGGCCGTCGGTTCCCGCACCTTCCGGCGGCGGTTTCTCGCCGCCTGCGCCCGCACCCGCGCCCGCGAGCGCAGGCTCCGGAGGTACACCGCCGGCCAGTGCCCCGTCGGTAGGCACGACGTCGCCGAGCGGCGTGAACGGAGCCGGCGGTGGACCGTCCTCGGTCGACCTGTCGGGCTTCGGCAGCCTGCAATTGCCGAGCGGCAGCAACGGCCACGTGGATACGATCAGCGGCGGCCAGCTCGGCAATTACAACAGCCAGTATTTCCAGCACAACGGCAACGGTTCGATCACGCTGACGGTGCCGCCGGGCGGTGGCGCCCATACCGCGAATTCGAATTTCCCGCGTTCCGAACTCTCGGAAAATGGCACCTGGAAGATGTCGAGCGGTACGTCGACGCTCAGCGGAACGGTCTCGGTCGACAAGCTGCCGCCCGACGGCGACGTCGTGTTCGGCCAGATCCACCAGCAGGTGTCGAGCGGTAAGCCGCGTCCGCCCGTCGAACTGCATTGGGACAAGGGCAACATCGTCGCGAGCGTGATGGACTCGAACTCGCCGAATGCGGGCCGCCATAACGTGACGATCGCAACCGGCGTCAAACCCGGCGAAAAGTTCTCGTACGACATGCAGATGAAGCCGAACGGTCAGCTCGATATCACGGCCGCGGGGCACAGCCAGTCGATCCAGCTGGACCCGAGCTTCAACAACGCCAATATGTACTTCAAGTCGGGCAACTACTGCCAGGACCCGGCGGGCGGCAGCGCCGTGACGCTCTACGGGCTCGGCATCTCGCATACGAAATGAACGGCGCGTAGCTCGCGCCGTTGGCCGATGGGCTGCAAGTATCTGCGAATGCGCAGCGGCGGAGCAATGCCGCATCCGTCGTCGTTTCTGCCGGCCGTCACCGTCTCTCCGTCGCGCACGATCGTCAATACGATCGTGCGCGCGCTCGAACGCATCCCGACAGCCCTCTCCAGCGCCTTCGCGTGCGCCCCGTCAAACCCGCTGTAAGCCCCGCCGGACGGGGCTTCGGCAGACATATGATTTTCTTATGAGGTCGATTTATTTTTCTGCCTCGACTTCGTCGGCGCGAGCTTCGACAATCGCGCCCATGCCGATGTATGAACCGGTACGCATGACCCGGTTCAATTGAATTCCGAACGACGAAGGATAAGCAGAAGATGAATCAGAAACACACGAATGCGCCGAGCGACGAGACGCCAGGTGCCGATGACGGACGCTGGCAGTTCTGGGTCGATCGCGGCGGCACGTTCACGGACATCGTCGCGCGCCGGCCCGACGGCGCGCTCGTTACGCACAAGCTGCTGTCGGAGAATCCCGAGCGTTACGAGGATGCAGTCGTGCAGGGCATGCGCGACCTGCTCGCCCTCGCGGCCGACGAGCCGCTGCCGGAGCAGCTCATCGAGGTCGTGAAGATGGGCACGACGGTGGCGACCAATGCGCTGCTCGAACGCAAGGGTGCCCGCACGCTGCTCGCGATCACGCGCGGTTTCGCAGACCAGTTGCGCATCGGCTATCAGGAGCGCCCCGACATCTTCGCGCGTCATATCGAGCTGCCGTCGCAGATGTACGAGCGCGTGGTCGAGATCGACGAGCGCGTCGGCGCGCACGGCGAGCAACTGCAACCGCTCGACGAGGCCGGCACGCGCGCCGCGCTCGAAGCGGCGCGCGCGAGCGGCATCACGTCGATCGCGATCGTGCTGATGCACGGCTATCGTTTCCCCGAACACGAACTGCGCGTCGCCGCGATTGCGCGTGAATGCGGTTTCCGGCAGATCTCCGTGAGCCACCAGGTCAGCCCGCTGATGAAACTCGTCGGCCGGGGCGACACGACGGTGGTCGACGCGTATCTGTCGCCAGTGCTGCAGGACTACGTCGAGCGCGTGTCGCGGCAGACCGGTTCGGTGCGCCTGATGTTCATGCAGTCGAGCGGCGGTCTCGCCGACGCGAAGCATTTCCGCGGCAAGGACGCGATTTTGTCGGGGCCGGCGGGCGGCATCGTCGGTGCCGTGAGGACCTGCGAGGCGGTCGGCGAAAGCAGGGTGATCGGCTTCGACATGGGCGGCACGTCGACCGACGTCGCGCACTACGACGGCGCATTCGAGCGCGTGTTCGAGACGCAGGTCGCCGGCGTGCGGGTGCGTGCACCGATGATGGACATCCATACGGTCGCGGCCGGCGGCGGCTCGATCTGCAGCTTCGAAAACGGCCGCTTCAAGGTCGGCCCGGAATCGGCCGGCGCATGGCCCGGTCCGGCGAGCTACCGCAACGGCGGCCCGTTGACGGTGACCGACTGCAACGTGATGCTGGGCCGCGTGCAGCCCGATCATTTCCCGCACGTATTCGGCCCGGACGGCAACCTGCCGCTCGACGCCGGGACGGTCCGCCAGCGCTTCACCGAGCTGGCGCAACAGGTCGAGCGCGAGACTGGCCAGACGATGAGCCCCGAGGCGGTTGCCGAAGGATTCCTGACGGTCGCGGTCGACAGCATGGCGCAGGCGATCAAGACGATCTCGGTCGAACGCGGCCATGACGTGTCCAGCTATGCGCTGTGCGCGTTCGGCGGTGCCGGCGGCCAGCATGCATGCGCGGTCGCCGAGGCGCTCGGGATGCGCCGCATCGTGCTGCATCCGTTCGCGGGTGTGCTGTCCGCGTTCGGCATGGGGCTCGCGGATCTGCGCGTGCTGCGCGAGAAGGCCGTCGAAACGGCGCTCGACGCCGGCGCGGTCGAGGCGATCCTGAAAGAATACGAAGCACTCGAAACCGAGGCGGTCCGGCAGGTGGTCGCGCAGCGAGTGCCGCGCGAGCAGATCGCGACGGCGCGCGCGGTTCGTCTCAAGTACCAGAACACCGACTCGACGCTCGAAGTGCCGTGCGGCGACGCGCAGACGATGGTCGCCGCGTTCGAGGCGCTGCACGAGAAGCGCTACGGCTTCGTGATGAGCGACAAGCCGCTCGTGATCGAATCGATCGTCGTCGAGGCGGTCGGCAGCACCGGCACGCAGCCCGGCATCGGCGCGCCGGCCGGTGTGGCCGGCGCCACGCCGGGCGAGGTGCGGATGTTCCTCGACGGACGCGACACGGCGGTGCCGCTGTGGGTGCGCAAGACCCTCGCGGCCGGCACGAGGATCGACGGACCGGCGCTGATCGCCGAGGACATCTCGACGATCGTGCTGCAGTCGGGCTGGCGCGCGAGCGTGCTCGACGACGGGACGCTGTGCCTCGAACAGGCCGACGACGCCGTCACCGGCGCGGCGGCCCGTCAGACGATCACGACCGAGCGCCATCCGGTGCATCTGGAGATCTTCAACAACATCTTCATGTCGATCGCGCAGCAGATGGGCGTGACGCTCGAAAAGACCTCGTATTCGGTCAACATGAAGGAGCGCCTCGATTTCTCGTGCGCGATCTTCGACCGCGCGGGCGGCCTGATCGCGAACGCGCCGCACATCCCCGTGCATCTCGGCTCGATGAGCGACAGCGTGCAGAGCGTGATCCGGCAGCACGCCGACGACATGCAGCGCGGCGACGTCTACATGCTGAACGTGCCGTACAACGGCGGCACCCATCTGCCCGACATCACGGTCGTGATGCCGGTCTACGGCTCCGACGACGCGCTGCTGTTCTACGTGGCCGCGCGCGGCCACCATGGCGACGTCGGCGGTATCACGCCGGGCTCGATGCCGCCGAACAGCACGACGATCGAGGAAGAGGGCGTGCTGCTCGACAACGTGAAGATCGTCGCGGCGGGCCGCTTTCTCGAACCGGCGGTGCGTGAAATGTTCGGGGCCGGTCCGTGGCCGAGTCGCAACGTCGACCAGAACATCGCCGACCTGACCGCGCAGATCGCCGCGTGCGAATGCGGCGCGACCGAACTGCTGCGTGCGGTCGGGCGCTACGGCGCCGACGTCGTGCTCGCGTATATGAACCACGTGCAGGACAATGCCGAGGAGGCCGTGCGCGCCGCGATCGATGCGCTCGCCGACGGCGAGTTCGCGTACGAGATGGACGACGGCGCGGTGATTCGCGTGAAGGTGTCGATCGATCATGCCAGGCGCAGCGCGCGAGTCGATTTCGACGGCACCAGCGAGCAGCGCGGCAGCAACTTCAACGCGCCGCGCTCGGTCTGCAAGGCTGCGGTACTGTACGTATTCCGCACGCTGCTGGCGGGCAGCATTCCGATGAACGAAGGCGTGCTGCGGCCGATCGAGATCCTGATTCCGCAGGGCTCGATGCTCAATCCGGTCTATCCGGCGGCGGTCGTCGCGGGTAACGTCGAGGTGTCCCAGTCGATCACCGACGCGCTGTACGGCGCGCTGAACGTGATGGCCGGTTCGCAGGGTACGATGAACAACTTCACGTTCGGCGACGACACCCAGCAGTACTACGAAACGATCGCCGGCGGCTCTGGCGCGGGCTTGGGCCATCCGGGCACGTCGGCGGTGCAGACGCACATGACGAACTCGCGGATGACCGACCCCGAGGTGATCGAATGGCGCTTCCCGGTGATCGTCGAGCAGCACGCGATCCGTGCCGGCAGCGGCGGCGGTGGCCAGCAGGCAGGCGGCGACGGCGCGGTGCGGCGCATCCGCTTCACGCGCGCGATGATCGCGAACATCCTCGCGAACCGCCGCCGGGTGCCGCCGTTCGGGCTCGCGGGCGGCGAGAACGGCCGCCCCGGGCGGAACTGGATCGAGCGGGCCGGCGGCGAGGTCGAACGTTTCGGCGCGACCCATACGGCCCAGGTCAATCCGGGCGACGTGTTCGTGATCGAAACGCCGGGCGGCGGCGGCTACGGCCGCACGGCCTGAGCCCGGCGGGCGGCGCGCAGCGTGATGGGGGCGCGCCGCCCGCGCGGCAGTGAACTTCACCTTACCGGCGGTTGGGAACACCACCCGCCGCTGGACCAATCAGGAGACCAACGATGCACCCCACGGCAGTCAATCTCTATCCGTTGCTTGGCGTTCTCGTCATCGTCGCGGGATTCGTCCTGCGTTTCAATCCGATGCTGATCGTCACGGTGGCGGCGATCGTCACTGGTTTCGCCGCGCACTTTCCGGTCGAACGCATTCTCGAGGCGATCGGCAGCGGCTTCGTCAAGACCCGCGTGATCCCGCTCATCATCCTGTTGCCGCTGCCGGTGATCGGCCTGCTCGAACGGCACGGGCTGCGCGAGCGCGCGCAGATCTGGATCAGCGGCATTCGCGCGGCCACGCCGGGGCGGCTCCTGATCGCCTATCTGTTCGTGCGCGAGATCACGGCTGGGCTCGGCCTGACCGGGCTCGGCGGCCATCCGCAGATGGTTCGCCCGCTGATCGCGCCGATGGCCGAGGGCGCCGCCGCGCGCTTCGGCAAGCTCGGCGACACCGAGCGCTACCGGATTCGCGCGTTCGCGGCGGCGTCCGACAACGTCGGCCTGTTCTTCGGCGAGGATATTTTCGTCGCGTTCGGCGCGATCGTGCTGATGGTCACGTTCCTCAAAGAGGCCGGCATCACGGTGGAGCCGCTGCACGTCGCCGTGTGGGGCATCCCGGTCGCCGTCGCCGCGTTCGTCGTGCATAGCTTGCGGCTGCGGCGGCTCGACCGCTGGCTCGAACGTCGGGCGCAGGCTTCGTCCGAGACGCCCGACAGTCCCTCTCACGCCGCCACGCCGGCCAACGGAGAACACGCATGACGATCCTGCTCAACTATTTCTTCTGGCTGCTCGGCGTACTGCTGTTCGTCGTCGGCGGCATCATCGTTTGCGATCGTGAGCATCCCAAACGGTTTCTCGCCGGCGGTTTCTGGATACTCTACGGCGTCGTGTTCGTGGTCGGCGACCGGTTGCCTGCCGCCGTGGTCGGCGGGCTCGTCGTCGCGATGGCGCTGGTGGCGGGCTTCGGCGGCGTGACGGGCGGCAAGCCGAAGGTCCGCACCGAGAGCGAGCGCTTCGAGCGCGCGAAGCAGCTCGGCAACCGGCTGTTCGCGCCGGCGCTGACGATCCCGCTCGTCACCGTGATCGGCACGCTGCTGTCGTCGCATCTCGTGTTCGGCGGCATGCCGCTGATCGATCCGAAGAACGTCACGCTCGTCTCGTTCGGCATCGGCTGCGTCGCCGCGCTCGCGCTCGCATGCTGGCTGACGCGCGACTCGGTTGCGCAGTCGGTCCGCGAATCGCGCCGGCTGATCGACGCGCTGTCGTGGGCGGTGGTGCTGCCGCAACTGCTCGGGATGCTCGGGCTGGTGTTCGCCGATGCCGGCGTCGGCAAGGCGGTCGCTCATGTCAGCACGACCTACATCGACCTCGACCATCGCTTCGTCGCGGTCGTCGTCTATTGCGTCGGGATGGCGCTCTTCACGGTCATCATGGGCAACGGCTTTGCGGCGTTTCCGGTGATGACGGGCGGCATCGGCGTGCCGATCCTGGTCGGCGTGTTCCACGGCAACCCGGCGACGATGGCCGCGATCGGCATGTTCTCCGGCTACTGCGGCACGCTATTAACGCCGATGGCGGCGAACTACAATATCGTCCCGGCCGCGCTGCTCGAATTGCCGGACAAATACGGCGTGATTCGCGCGCAGGTGCCGACCGCGCTGATCATGCTGGTCGTCAATATCGTGCTGCTCAATTCGCTGATGTTCCTCTGATACCCGCAGCGGCTCGGCGGCAGCGAATCGCTGCGCGCCGATTTTTTCGCCTCGTATCGACAGAGAGATCACGTGAACCTGAAGTTTCTGGAAACCTTTATCTGGGTCGCGAAGCTGCACAGCTTCAGCCTCGCGGCCGACAAGCTCCATTCGACGCAAGCCGCCGTCTCCAGCCGGATTCTCGCGCTGGAGCAGCAACTGGGCGTCAGACTGTTCGCGCGCGGCCCGCGGGGCACGAGCCTCACGCCCGCGGGCGAGCGCGTGCTGGCGTATGCCGAGCAGGTCAACGAATCGATGGCGCGGCTGCGCGCGTCGCTGCATGGCGAGAAGCTCGCGTTCGGCACGATCCGGATCGGCGCGATGGACAGTGCGATCCATTCGTGGTTCGTCGATTTCGTCGCGGACGTAATGGAGCACTATCCGAATCTCGACATCGAGGTCACCGTCGAGACCGCGCTGACGCTCAACGAGCAGTTGCGGCGCGGCATGCTCGACATGGTGATCCAGACCGACATGCTACGCGACGAGACGATCCGCAGCATCGAGGTGCTCGAACTGCCGATCAGCTGGATCGCGGCGGCGGATTCGCCGATCGTGACGGGGCCCAGGCCCGAATCGCCGACGGCGGCGCTGCGCTGGCTCGGCGGCGAACGCCTGATCACGTATTCGCGCCATTCGCGTCCGCACCAGGATCTGCTGCGGCTAATGCAGTCGTACGGGCTCGGCGAGTCGCGCGTGAACTGCATGAATTCCGTGGCGGCGATGGTGAAGCTGACGCAGGCCGGCTTCGGCGTCGTGGCGATGCCGGCGGCGCTCGTCGAAGACGCGCTGCAGAACGGCGTGCTGCATCGAATCGAAGGGCTGGAAGTGCCGCCGCCGCTGCCGTTCGTAATGGCGTGGCGCGACGGCACAGACTGGACCGATCGGCTCGTCGAGATCGCGATCGGCACCGTGCGGCGCTACGCGCAGCGGCTCGGCGAGGGCGCCGCGCGCGTCACGGTCTGAGCCGCGCGCGGCCTATCCGATTTTCTTGTGCGGACGATTTAATTTTCTTGCTCGACCGACCGGCGGCGCATGCGTAAAGATGTGGCCGCCGGCCTGCCGCGTCGCGTTGCCTCGCGTTACGTTGCGATGGGCAGAGCCGGGAATGGATCGGCAAAACAGATAAATCGTTTAGGAATGACAATAAAATGAAGAATCTCATCTGCGGGGTAGCGCTGGCAGGCGCATGCGGTGGCGCGTGGGCGCAATCGAGCGTCACGCTGTACGGCCTCATCGACCAGGCGGTGCGCTTTCAGACTTCGGCGACAGGGCATGTCGTCAGCCTCAACGAAGGAGCGATCAACGGCAACCGCTGGGGGCTGAAGGGGAGCGAGGATCTGGGCGGCGGCCTGCGGGCGATCTTCCAGCTCGAATCCGGCTTCAATATCGCGAACGGCAAGAGCGATCAGCAGGGACAGCTGTTCGGCCGCCAGGCATGGATGGGACTGCAGGACGACACGTGGGGCACGCTGAAGCTGGGCCGGCAGTATGGCGGCATCTACAATTTCTACGCGTTCAATTTCGATCCGCTCGGCGGCGGCAATATCAACGTGACCGACTGGTCGTTGTTCCTCACCGGCATCCGCTTCGACAACACTGCCGAGTACGACAACAATCTCGGCCCGGTGACGGTGCAACTGCAGCGCTCGTTCGGCGGCCAGCCGGGCAGCGCGTCGTCGGGCAGCACCACCAGCGCCTTTCTGATCTACAACTTCGCGGGCGGCAAAGTCGGCATCAGCGGCGCCGAGTCGAAGGACGGCGCAGGCCACAAGCTGACGGTCGGCTCGGCCGGGGGCACCTACGCCTGGGGCTCCGTCGGCCTGTATCTGTACGGCATCGATGCGCGCCGCGACGCCGGCTTCTCGGTCGCTGCATCGAACAGCGGCGGCCCGCTCGCGAACACCAACATCATCAGCAATGCGACGACGCTGTCGGGTCCGCAGACGTCGGCACGCGACGACGTGTTCGTGCGCGTCGGTGCAACATGGAAGGCGGCGCCGCAATGGCGTTTCATCGCGTCCTACGCGTATGACCACGCGAACAACGTCGCGCCAGGTCAGAACGGCACGATCCAGACGGTCTATGGGATCGTCGACTATCTGCTGAGCCCGCGCACGGACGTTTATCTCGAGGTGGACCGTAGCCACCTGAGCGGCGCGTCCGTCAACGATCCGAACGGCCCGCTCGCGTTCGGCGGCGAGGCCAACAACTTCGGCGCGAGCCTGAGTTTGCGCACGGTGTTCTGAGCGCGTGGCGGCCGCTTGCCGGCCGCCACGCACCGCTGTCTTCGCATATCGCAATGAAACTGCGCGGGGGTGCCCGATCCGGCCTCGGGATATGAGACCTTGATCCATCAATAACGCATTAATGACATAACAACGAGTGGAGATCATGTCATCATCCAGAGTGGAAAGTTATGCCATGCGCCCGATGGGCGGTTCGGTCAGCAATCCTGAGCAGGCGGCCCCCCCTGAGCCGGTCGAGATGCCCCAGGATGTCGCGGCGAAAACGACCCAGCGAAGTTCCGGCGGCGTGCTCGGCTCACTGGCTCGATTCGCCCGGCCTGCATCCACTACCCTGAATTTCGGATTGTTCGGTTCGAGAACCACCGCGCGGCCGACCGGTCCGAGAGCGCCGGTAAACGCCGACAAGCCGCGGACGGAAGGAACCGGCACCCACGGCTACGGGTTGTTCGGGGTCGCCCAGCATGCGCTGAGCCGTTTTACCGGTGTATCGGGCAAGGACTCCGCTTATACCTCGCATGAGCAGATCAAGACCCGCGCGGGAATGCAGCGCGTGGTAGCGGCCGAGTTCGGCATCGGCGACATCTCGACTGTCGCGGCCGACGCGCCGCTGCGCCGGATGCTCGACACCCTGGCCGGGCAGCTCGTCAATCACGAGCATGTGGCGCTGGCAGGGCTGGCGCTGGCTCGCGTATGCAACGGCGACGCCATGCGTGCGAGTGCCGCATGCGATGCGATGCGCAACCCGGCGGCCGCGACGCCCGATGCGAACCGCGACGCGTTTGCGATGCAGCGTGCGCTGGTCAACGGCGGCAACGGTCTCGACGCGGTGCGCATGCTGCGCCACTTGCCCGACATCCGGGATCAGGACCGCGTCGGTCACGCGGCCCAATCGCAAGCGCTGAATACGCAGATGAACTGTGCGGAAAGACTGCTGCAGCGCTGGCCGCCGGTGGCGGGGCCCGCTCCCGATACGGTCGAGGAACTGATCCGGATGATCAACACCGCGTTGCCCGCCGGGCAGCGCCAGGCCGACATCCCGACCGACGCCTACATGAAGCCGTCGTTGCAGGCGCTCGCGACTTCGATCGAGGGCCGTGCCTTGGTCGCATCGGCCGTACTCCTCAAGAATCCGGGCGCGAAGCTGGAGAAAAATCTCGGCAAGGCATACCTGCCTGCCCGCAACAATATTTTCGACGAGGCACAGGTCCGCGACTTTAGCGCCGAGATGTTCGGCATGCTGCGCGATGGACTGAACGCGGCCGCCGCCGGCTCCATGCTGGGGCTGGGCACAGTCGTCAACAGCACGCCGCTGACTTCGCTGAAACAGGGCACGGGCGGACAGATGATGCGCGAGCCCAAAGCCGATTTCCTGGAATTCCAGCAGGCCGCCGTGCGCTCGATCGGTGCCCTCGTCGGAGGTTTTGATCCGGCCGCCGCTGGCGCGACCTTGTCGCCGGATACGATCCGCAACATGGTGCGTGCCTTTGCCGTCGCTGCATGGTGCAAGCAGGTGGGAACCCAGGGATGGGCGGATACGCATCGATTCAGCGCCGACGATCGGACGGAAATCGCGCGCACGGCTCAGCAGGGGCTCGGCATCACTCACGATGCGCAGCAACTTCGCGAACTTGGGCGGCAGGTCGGCGCGTTGGAATCGGTGGACCTCAAGACGCTGGGCGCGTGGCTCGGTGACGTCGGCATCGACGTATCGCCGGGCACTGAACACGGCGATCGCCTGGCCTCGCTGAATCGTTTCGAGCGACACGGCAACACCTTCGCCGGCGGCCAGTTGGACACCGTAAAACTGAACGATGCGGTAACGGCGGTGGCCGCCCATTTGCGGGCGGCCCCGGGAAATGCGCTGGAGAACGAACTGCGTGCCAGCGCGCTGGAATACTGGACCGCATCGAGCAGTCAGCCGACGGCTGCCGGTCATGCCCAGGGATGGACGAGAGGCACGCCACTGTCGGAGCACGAGCGCGAGGAACTCGTCCGAACCGTGGCCGGCAAGCTCGGCCGTACCGTCGACGACGTGAAGCATTCCGCCGAATTCGCGCAGATCGGTCCGATGGGCGTCGACACCTTGCGTGCCTGGGCCCGCCACGGCGGCATCACGAACGGGCCGGTGCACGACCAGTTGGCGGCGCTGACGTCGGGCATCGAGCCGGACGCGGACGATTTCGTCGACGGTGTTCGCGCCGCGATCATGGGAGCCCGCACCACGTATCCGGTCATCATGCAGCGCACCGAGCGCATGGGTTTCAATATGAATGTCCCGCTGGCGATCAGAAAGGCGATGGAGGATATCAAGCCCGCCTTGCCGAAGATGCCGGGCGAGAGCGCCGACATGTCGCTACTGATGGGGCCCGACGTGGCGGTGGCCGGAAGCCGGGTACGATCGGTCGTGGCGGGTTCCACCGCCATCGCGGGGTCGCTCGACGTGACGCGCGGCTACGGCGTCGGCGGGCACGCGGGCTGGGCGACCGTCGCTACCGCCAATATCGGGGCGCCGCAGGTCGTCAAGGCGCAAGGCACGGTCACAGGGCAGTTGTGGATGAACGGCGACGCCACCGTCTCGAAGGGGTGGACGCTGCGCTCCCGCATGGTGTCGGGTCAGCCCGAAGCATGGCGCACGCAACTGCTGGCTGGCTATGACGCGATGTTCGGCCGACGCGGCGACCGCCCCGCGACCCCGGAAGATCTGTTCGACCGTTTGTGCGAACAGCATGCCGCCAATCCCGAGCTGTCGATCAGCCCGCTCGAAGTGACGCGCTACAGCGGCGGTCCGAGTTTCACCGTCACCGTCGGCTTGCGCGGCGACGCGAACAACTGGAAACCGGGCGTGTCGCTGAGCCTCGGCGGCGCGGCGTCCTATACCGCGTCGGGACGCGGCGACGTGGGCGCCGGCACCATCAGGACGAGCATCGCCAACAATACGTTCGCGGCTTCCGCGACGACCAGCGCATCGATCGCCGTCGGCGTGCCGACGGTCAGCAAGGCGCAGGGACCAGTCGCGACGATCTCGTTTCCGTCGATTCCCGTCGTCGGCGCGAGTGTCGTGACCGTGCCGGTGGCGCGCGGCGGAACGGCGCGCATTTCCACCGAGGACGGCAAGATCGCGCCCACGACCGTGTGGGACGACGAAAGCGTCAGAGTGCAGGATCTGACCGTGCGGACCGAAAGGCCGGAGCGCCGGCGCTCGTGGATCGCTTCGCTGGGCGGCGGCGCCGAGGGCGAGAGAAAGCTCAATGCGTTCCTGAACCTTTGCGAAGGCGAGGCCGACAAGGGCAATCTGCTGATTGCCGATCGCCAGATCATCACGCCGGTCGCCGTGGAGAAGATCAATACGCTGCTGTCGCTGCGGGAGATCCATGTCGCCGGCGCGGCGACGACACCGGAAGATCGGGCCCGATACGACGAATGCAGCCGGGCGATCAGCGCGATCCTGCAAGCGAACGACAGCTGGAAGAACCGCTTCCTGTACCTGCTCGAAAACACGGTCATTCGCGACGTGGTCGGCCCCGACACGGTGTTGACGGCGCAGACGGTCAACGAAGTGCTGACGCCGCATCAACTGCACGCGTTGCCGGCCGAAAATTGACCGCGTGTCGGCGACGTGCAGCGACGTGGCCGGCATCCTCGGAAAAGTCGCTTATTCAAAAGTCGCCTGTTCGGCATGGCTCGAACGGGCGACTTTTTTTTCTTTCTATTTTGTTTCGGATTGCTGGTCAATGAAAGGGGATTGTTTGCTGCAACAGCCGGTCCCGTTGCCGGTGCAACGCGGTCTTCGTGTTTCGATCGAATGCTTCGGATTCTTTAATTATTGCGGTTGTGTGGCAGGCAACATTTTGTTGCAAATTGATTTCCACGCGGCGAGGCGCGATTCCTCGCATTTTCGTACGAAAGCATTAAACAAGGAGACACAATGTCCAGCCAGAGAATTGGAAACTCGCCGTCGACAACGGCGCGGTCGATTGAACAGCAATCTAGCATTCCCGAACAGAACAGGAAGCCCGTCGAGAATATTCCGCCCCGGCGTTCCGGAGGGAATGCCATCATGGGCGCGCTTGGCAGCATAAAAAGCGCGTTCTCTCGCGAGTCGAAGGGGGCGCGCAACGAAGGTCTGAGCATGCCGCAACGTAGCGAGGCCAGGGACGGCGCGGTCGAGATGGCGGCGACGAAGCGGTTCCCCGACGGCAGCACGCGGACATTGCGGTTTCGTGCGCCTTTGCAGCAGTCCGCGCTTGAATCGCCGTCCAATGTGGAGACCAACAGCTATCAGTTTCCCGAATTGATCGGCAGGAACGGCAAGCCGAGCTGGTCGGATTCCCATTTCCATCCGACCAACTATGTTCAGCAGGGCATGAGCCCGGAGCAGATGCTGAAGATGATGGACGAGGCTGGCGTGCATCGCAGCGTGCTGATGCCGATTCCCACCGACGCGGCACCCTGCGGGAACCCCGATCACAATCATATTCCGCCTGAATCGTATTACGTGCCGTCGAGCGATACGAACATCACGCGCCCCGAGATGATGGACGGTGGCCTCGCGCGACTCTCGAAGAAGGCTCATCTGATCCTGAACCAGCAGGTCGATGCGGACACCGCGTTGTTCATGAACATGGCAAAACTGAGCGATGCCCAGCGCGATCGTCTCGATCCGATGATTACGGGGCTGCATCTCGGTTCGCCGCTCAGCGCCCAAGCATTGCTGTTCAAGCTGGCGCACCACAAGGGCATGTTTACCGGCGTGGGCGAGGTCACGATCCACAAGGAGCTGGTGGAGAATCAATACGAGGGCGCGCGCCAGGCGAACCTGACCGACAACATCCAGTCGTTCAAGAACATCGTCGCCACGGCGGGGGTGGCCGGCCTGCCGGTGGTGCTGCATTGCGACGTCGATTCGCTCGACAATCAGCGGACTCGCAGCGAGCAGGGCCAGGCTCTCGATGCGCCGGCACACTTCGAGAATCTCAGGAAGCTGTTCAAATCTCCGGAAGTAAAGGACACGACGCTGATCTGGGCACACTTCGGCGGCATCGGCCGTTTCGTGGCCAAACCGAAGGATCATGCGAACAATCTTCGCCGCGTTCTCGAAGACCCGGACATGAAGCACGTGAACATCGACATATCGTGGTCGCGCGTGGCCGAGCAGATCGTCAACCAGCAGGGCGAGGACGGCAATTTCCTGCTCGATGCCAAGGGCAAGCAGATTCCCGACAAGGAGTCGATCGAGGCGTTCGCTGGATTGATCCGCGATTTTCCGACCCGCTTCGTTTTCGGTTCGGATGCGCTGAATCCTCGGGAAACGGGCACCTGGACGCAGACCGCCGAACTCTACAAGCCGCTGTTCGCTAAACTCGATCAGCCGACGATGGATGCGCTGTCGACGGGCAACTACGACCGCCTGATTACGGCCGCGCGTCCGAAGGTTCGGGCATTCGAGACCTACGCCCTCACCGACGAATTTATGCAGAACGGGCTGCGCGCGAGCGAGAATCGCCTGAACGACGGGCCTCATATCGATCCGGATGCGCTGCGAGCACACCGGGACGCGGCTTTCGCGGCGGCGGGCGTGGATCTGAACGGCGACAGGAAGGTGTCCGGCGACGATACTGCATCGGAATCCTGATAGTCAGGACGCGTCGGCTCGGCGCGCCTCGCGCGCCGAGCCGACATCGCATGGGCCGTACCGGCCGCCGAATCTTTCCTATCCGCTTTTGCGCGACAGGGCGACGAAGTTCGGAACGCCCTGATTGCCTGAGGGCAACGGCATTTCGTCCTTGCGGCCGTCGCGATAGATCACCGCGCTGTAGACCGACCGGCCGCCGTCGAGATTGATGGACCACGGCAATGCCCTGGAATGCCAGGTTTTGTTGAAGCGCTCGATGCGCGCCATGATCGCGGAGAGCTCCGGCAGGGTCGCGCCGTCTCCCTGTGCGCCGCGGACCTTCGCGGTGACCGATACCATGCGCACGGCATCCCAGTGCGCGCTGTCGTCCGGCTTAGGATGACCCACCGCGGGTGGTGCCTCGTAGGTGTTCATGCCGCGGCCGATGCCGTACGGCATCGAGAGCGCGGTGCGCGGATTCGGGTGGTTCGCGTGATGCAGGCCGCCGGGCCTGCTGACGCTCTCGCCATACTGGAATCGCATCTCGGCGAGCTTGTCCTCGCGGAATTTCCGCATGCCGTTTTCCGACAATATCGGGCCACTGTGGAACGACGTGCTGCCGAAATCGACCTTCGCGTACTCGTCGGCATATTGCGGGTCGATCGTCACCGACGGGCGCGACACCTTGAGGTACTTCGCCTCGCCGATGGCCGCGCTCTGGCGCTGGCCCCGATCGGCGTCGTCGTTGTGGTTGTAGAACGTGCCGTTGGTTAGCGCGTGAAGCGGCGACGTCTCGAGATGCGTGCCGCCGAACAGCGCCTGCGTGTTGACGCCATCCGGCTTCTGGACCGGATACCGCCGGCTGTCGCCGCCGACGAGATTCGCCTCGAAGGCGTTCGGATCGACGGCCATGTAGTGCATCGTCTTCGGGAACGTCGTATGCAGATGCGCGAAGCCGAGGCTGGCGAACAGTTTCTTGTCGCCGTGAATGTCGACGCTGACCACGTCGTCCTTCTGCCGCACGCGGACCTTGCGCCGCTGCAACGCGCCACGTATCGAAGCCTGCAGCGAGACGACGCGCCGCTTCGCGTCGGCCGGCAGCGAGGGCGCGAGCGGCCAGCCGCCCGTTATGCCGTGCTGTGGACCGAGCACGCGGATCAGCCGTTCGAGAATCTTTTTGTCGATCGAAGCCGATAACGACACTCGTGCCGCGCTCAGCGGCATGAGGCGCACGCTTTGGGACTGGATGCCCATATCGCGTGGCGTGCCGCCGATGCGGCGTGCCAGATAGAAACGCGCCTTGCTCGTGCTGCGTTCGAAGTCGCCCAGCAGGTCGGTCAGCTCAATGTGCAGGCCGGTCTTTTCGTAGGTTCGCCGCACGGCATTCTCGGCGGGAGACAGCTCGGGCGCGCGCTTGCCTTTCGGCAGCGTATGGTCGTAGCCGCCCGCGTGATCGAGCGGTTCGACGGTCCAGATGCGTCCGTCCGGCTCGACCACGATGGCGCCGGACGCATCGTCCTTGTTGGGGACCGACTGGAAGCGCGGCTCGGCGAATGTCACGGAGGAGCGTGCGGCGTGCCGCCATCCGGTTGCGTCGGTGGGCGCCGTCCAGCTCGACAACGGCGTGCCGTTCAGCGATGGCGGCAGCGCTCCGCGCGGCACGAATACGGCCGACGCCGACGCGTTGCTCCACGTATCGGGCGCGCTGGGTCGAACCGGATTGCTGATGAATGCGACCTCGCGGCCGTCAGTGTGGAAATGCGTGAGGGCGCGCTTCAGGATCGCCTTGTCGACCGGCCGGTCCGGCTGGTCCAATGCCGTCGACGCGGCTTCGGGCGGCATCAGCTTCACGCTTTGCGACTCCCATCCCATGTCGGCCGGGGTGCCGCCCGTGCGGCGCGCGAGGTAGTAGCGGGCGCGGCTCGTATCGCGGTCGAAGTCGCCGACGAAGCCGATGATCTGCACGCGCAGCCCGGTTTCCTCGAAGGCTTCGCGTGCGGCATTCTGGGCGAACGAGCCGGACTCGCGATCGGCTTCACCCTTCGGAAACAGCAGCGTGTAGTTGCCGAAGTGGTTGGTCGGCTCGGTGAACCAGATCCGTCCGTCCGGCTCGCAGATCACGACGCCGGCGCCGCTCCTCAAGCCGGGTTTCGGCGTGAATGACGGTTCCCGGAGTTGGCTGGACGCGACGTTGAGCGCCGCCCAGCCGCTCGCGGTGGCGGGTGCGCTCCAGCGCTGCAGCGCGATGCCGTTGAGCGTCGCGGGCACCTTGCCGTCGGGCACGAAGGTCGCCGTTCGTTGCGGGTCCGCCCAGCTCGTTGCGGCGCTCGGCAGTGTCGGCGTATTGATCAGCACCCTGTTGCCGCGCTCGTCCTTGCGCGGATGGAACAGTCGCGTGAGATCCGCGAGGATCGAGCGGTCGACGTCGCGGTTCAGCAGATCCGCCAGGGCCGTCAGCGGCGCGAGGCGCACGCTCTGCGATTCCCAGCTCATTTGCACCGGCGTGCCGCCGACCCGCTTCGCGATGTAGTAGCGCGTCTTGCTCGTGTCGCGCTGGTAATCGCCCAGATAGCCGGTCAGCTCAACGTGCAGGCCGGTTTCCTCGAATACTTCCTTGATCGCGGTTTCGCGGAAATCGAGGGTCGGCTCGCACTGTCCCTTCGGAAAGGTCTGGTGGTAATCGCCGAAATGATTGGTCGGTTCGACGACCCACACGCGCCCGTCCTTTTCGATCACGATCGCGCCGGCGCCGGATTTCCTGCCGGCCGACTGCGCGAAGGCCGGCTCGTTGAATTTCCCGGTCAGCCGGGTCGCGAAGCGTTTCCAGCCATGCGCGTCGCGCGGCGCCTGAACCGCTCCGAAGCCGATTCCGTGCAGTTCCGCCGGCATCGTCTGACGGCTGCCCGGCACCACGACGACCGTGGCATCCGGGCGCCACCACTGCGCGCCGGAAGTCGGCTCGCTCGGGTGGTCGATCACCGCGTAGATGCCGGCCGATTTCGGGCTCGGATGGATGCGGTTCGTGAGCTTGCCGAGCAGGTACTTGTCGATCGGCATGTTGAGCAGACGTTCCGCGTCGGCGAGCAGGGCGAGCTTGAGGCTCTGCGATTCCCATCCCGTCGCGGCCGGCGTGCCGCCGATGCGCTTGCCGACATAGAAGCGCGTACGCGAGGTGGTGCGGTTCACGTCGTCGAGGAATCCGGTCAGCTCCACGACGAGGCCCGTCTCCTCGTAGGCTTCCTTGATCGCGCTCTGGCGCATCGAGAGATTGGCGTCGAGCCTGCCCTTCGGGAACGAATGTTCGTATCGGCCGTGATGATTGGTCGGCTCCGTCAGCCAGATGCGGCCGTCCGCTTCGAGAATCACGACACCGGCCGCCGGCTTCATGCCGCGGGCATCGAATGCCGGCTCGTCGAAATGGCCGGTGTTGCCGAAGTTGCGCCAGGCGTCGCCGCTGGGCGCCTGCACGGGCCTGAACGGCGTCTTGTTCAGTATCGCCGGCGTCGCGCCGCTCGGCGTGAAGGCCAGCATCGCGCCGGGCTTCGCCCAGTCCGCCGGCTTGCTCGGCACCGACGGTTTCTTGATGATGACGACGTGCCCTTCGTCATTGCGCGCGGGGTGAACGTGCTTGCCGACGGCGCCCAGGATCTTCCGGTCGATCGACTGGTTCAGCAGGGCCGGCGCCGCGTCGGGCGTGGCGAGCTTGACGCTCTGCGTCTCCCATCCCATGTCGCAGGGCGTGCCGCTCTTACGCATTGCGAGATAGTAGCGAGTCCGGCTGCTGCTCCGATCGAAGTCGCCGAGGAACGCCGTCAACTCGACTCTCAGGCCGGTTTTCTCGCGTGTTTTTTTCACCGCGTTGGTTTGCATCGAGAGTGTCGAATCGGCCACGCCCTTCGGAAATGTCTGCTGATAGTCGCCGATGTGATTGGTCGGCTCGATGAGCCAGATACGGCCGTCGTGCTCGATAACGATTGTGCCGACCGCGCTCGATTTTTCCGGATGCGGTTGAAACGCCGGCTCGTCGATCCGTTCGGCGATGGCATGCAGGAGCGTCCACGCGTTCGCCGAATTTGGCGCGAACGACGGCTTGAGCGCGATCCCGTTCAGGCTTTCCGGCAGCGCCGCGCCGGGCGTGCAGGTCAGCACGGGCGCGGGCGCGCGCCACGCCTGTGCCGCGCTGGGCACGCCCGGATTCCTGATGATGACGAGCTTGCCGTCGTCGTTCTTGCGCGGATGGAAGTGCGGCAGCCCGCGTTCGAGTTCCTGCACGAGCCGGCGCTTGCGCATGATGAGCCGCCTCGTGAGCGCCAGCCGCTGGGCCGGATCGCCGGGGCCCCTGGCGCAAAGGTTGGCGATTTGCTGGTCCGGAATCCGCTCGATCGCGCGAATCCCTTGCTTCAGTTGCTCCAGGTTGAGCGAGTCGAAGACGCTGGCTGCTTGCGGATTGATCTGCTGGTCGAGCATCGACAGCAGTTCGGACGCCTCGTCGTCGAAACGATCGCCCTTGAGTCCGCCCATCGCGCGGAAGATCAGCGAGCCGCCGACGTCGACGCGTACCGCTCGTCCGGCCGCATCGAGCAGCAGGTTGTCGTATTCGAGCCCGACGACGTCCCAGTTCGCGAGCCAGACGTCGGCTGCGAAGCCGCTGTGCGCGCCGGGCACCTTGCCGCTCTGGAGCGCCGCCGGATTCGTGCGCAGCTTGCCCATGATGCGCGACGCGATCGCGGGCTGGTTCCCGCGAGTGACCATCGCGAGCTGCGGCACCAGGACGTTCGCGGCGCGATAAAGCTCGGCCGCGAGCCATTCGTTGCGCGAGAAATCTTCCGACTGGGACGACTTCACGTACCACTCGGTGCCGATGCCGTCGACGAAGCGGCCACCCTTGTTGCTGCCGGCCTGTTTGCCGACCTGCGGCCAGTTGTCGGTCGCGACGAGCCGGGAGCGGTCGGCGGCGGCCTTGCCGAACGCACTGATATGCACGACGAGACGGTTCTTGGCATCGGTCGACGTCCCGGTGATTTCGTAGCGATTGGTCACGTCGAGCACGATTTCGTGCTCGCTGTGCGTCTCTTGCGGCAGCGTGCTGATAGCAAAAGCGACACCGCGCGCGCCAGCCAGCTCGCCTCGATCTCCGAAAAGACTCAGATGCATGAGCACCGGTTGCAGGCCGCGTTCCGGCTTCGACTCCTTCGCTGCGAAGTTTTTCGCGACGCCCGTCAACGTCGACACGCTGGCGATGCCGTGGCCGAGGCGATAGGTGCCGTCCGCGTTCTGGAACCCGTGGAGCAGGCTGTGCGCGAACCGGCGGCTCGCGATGCCGGTCGGCTGGGCGAGAATTTCGCCGACCAGCGCCGGCGTCAGTCCAACGCCGCGAAACACCTCCTTCACGCCGTTGGCGGGAACGAGTTGCACCGAATAAAGCGGGATCGCGTCGCGAATCGCGCGTTTCGTTTCCGGGTTGACCTGTACGCCGAAATATTGCGCGATCAGGTTCGCAAAATCGACTCCGTCCGTGGAGTGCAACTGACTCTCGAACCGTGCGGCGAGCGCGAGTTCCTCCTGGGTCCTGAAATGCCGTAACGTCGTCGTCGAGCCGGGTGCGGAGCGGCCTCGCGACACGAAATTGCTGACCTTGTTGCACCGCTCCGGGACGCGCAGCAAACCTTCCAGCGGACCGACGATCGCGTTGGCGGGGACCACGACCGGCCTGTCGGTCGGATGCGCGACAGGCGGCGTCGCGGTGGCGGGCGGCGTGTTCGCGTGGACGGCGTGGTTGAGCGTTGCCGAGGAAAACGGCGCTATGTTCCGTGGCATGCGAATCGCCCCTTGCCATGACGACTTCGGTTGAGATGGTCGGCCGCCTCGTTGCTCGCGGTGCCGCTCCACGCGTGTGCGATCGTCGCTCAATGGCCGAATGGACGATACGTCGCCGACACTCTATGCGGGTTGCCGGCGGCGTCGGAATACGGCACGAAACAACGTTGCGATTTGCGAATGCGGCTTGTCGCGGTACTTGTGCGAGGCCCGAACCGTCACGGTCGCCATTGGGCCTCGCGAGCCGCGCCCCGCCTCGCGTACTGACGAATGCGTGTCCCGTCAGACTGCGTCCTCGGCCGCCGACAGCGAGGTGCCGCGTTGCGGCGCAGCGCGCCGGCGCAGGCTCGTGACGGCATCGCTTGCGCCGTTCACCATGGTGTCGAGCGTGCCCGGCACGCTGTGTAACGTTTGCGCGGCAGTGCCGCCGGCGTGGCCGATGCCCGTCAGCACCGCGTTCGCGACGCTCGACACGCCGCCGCCGAGCGCCCCGCCGACCGCGTCGATGGCCGCACCCG